>JAPLGX010000052.1 GCA_026389925.1 Chloroflexota bacterium | reverse complement strand
CAACCACCTCGCCCGTGGCCTGCGCGGCTTCGCGGCACACCTCGGCCGCGGCGGCAGCCTCCAGGTTGAGGATCGCGGCCATGCCGCCGGGCGCGGTCTCCCCGGCGCGGGTCATGAGCCGCGCGCGTTCGCGCACCAGCGCGAGCGCGGCCTCGAATTCCAGCGCACCCGCCGCCACCAGCGCCGAGAATTCCCCCAGCGAGTGCCCGGCCACGCAGCGCGGCACGAAGCCCGGGTGCTGTTCGAGCAAAGCGCGCCAGGCCGCTACCGAGTGGGTGAGCAGCGCCGGTTGCGTGTGCAGCGTCTGGTTGAGCTCGGCTTCCGGCCCCTCCCAGCACAGACGCGAAAGCGAATAGCCCAGCGCCCGATCGGCGGCGGCAAAGGTCGAGGCGGCCACAGGATAGGCCTGCGCCAAGCTGCGCCCCATGCCCAGTTGTTGTGATCCTTGACCAGGGAAAACGAAGGCGGTCTGCGCGGGGAGAAGTGCCGTGGTCATTGCCCTAAATAAATGTCAAAGGCCGTGCTGCCACGGCCTTTGCGCGGGGCCTTAGGTCGACTTCTTCTTTTTCTTCTTCGGCTCGAAGACCTGGCGCCCGCCGTAATAGCCGCAATTAGGGCACACGGTATGCGGCGCTACAGCCACGCCGCAGTTGCTACAGTTGATCAGTTCGGTCGGCACGAGCGCATCGTGCGCGCGGCGGCGGTCACGGCGACCCTTAGAATGCTTGCGCTTTGGAAGAGGCGGCATTGCCCAGCTCCTGTTGATGTGG
Source organism: Chloroflexota bacterium (assembly GCA_026389925.1). Taxonomy (GTDB): domain Bacteria; phylum Chloroflexota; class Anaerolineae; order Anaerolineales; family RBG-16-64-43; genus RBG-16-64-43. Next base: position 10,490 of record JAPLGX010000052.1, on the reverse strand, counting down.
TGCGCCTGCCCCGGCTCGAGCCTTCTGGCCGCACGGGATGTGCCCGGAGCTCAGCCCGCGAATTATACCTGCCGTGCGGGATCGGGTCAAGGATTGGGCGCGACGCGCGGAATTCCAAGGGTGTGTCTTAGCCGGGCGCGTGCACGGCCTCAGGCCGGCGCCGTGGCCGCTTCCCGCAGGCCTGCGTCGGAGCCGTGAAGCTCGCCCGCCTCATCCGTGAGCAGCAACCGCTCGCGGGCAAAGAGCAGCGCGGTCCCTTCCAGCCCGAGCGCCTCGGCCACCTCATCCGGACGGCCGGTGGCGCCGGCCTGCAGCTTGAGGCGCATGCCCAGGCTGGGCACGGCCTCCTCACGCACTTCAAGATGAAGGATGAGCGGGCGCAAGTCGTAGCTCTTCTCGCGCCGCTCGCGGGGCAAGCTCTCGGATGCGAGCACCAGGCTCACTCGCCCGCCTATATCGGCGGGCAGCCCGCCCGCCACGGCCACCCCGCGGTACTCGCCCGCCACGAGCCACTGCTCGAAGTGTGGTTTACCCGCCGGCATGCGCGCGACGCGCCGCAGCCGCAGGCCGGGCGGCAGCGCCGCCCCCAGCCGCTTCTCCAGCGCGTCCGGCGGGAGATCAACCTCCAGCCACAGTTCCATCATCTCCGCCGCGGCCGTGCAACCGAGCGGCAGCGCGGCGGCGATTTGAATGCGCGGGTGCGGGTGGAAGCCCTGGGTATACGCGAGCGGCAGCTCGGCCCGCCGCAGCGTCCGTTCCCACGCGCGCAGGAGGTCCAAATGCCCGACGTAACGCATGGCGTGGGTGATAGCGAAGATGATTCGGTAGCGTGCTGCTTCAGCGTCAGTCATGGAACGATGATCACCACAGAGACCACGGAGAAATGGTACTGAAGATCCGACGTTGCGCCCTCCCAGGTCCGATGGTCGATTGTCTTAGTGTTCCTTGGTAAGCTCGGTTGCCAAGTACCCTCGGACGCGGTCCTTCCCATTCTCAGCAGGCCAGTGCCTTGTGCTCTTTCTGCTCCCAGAGGCCGTTGTCTCTGCGTTCTCCCTGTCCTACGACCTAGGGCTGTGTACTCTGTGGTGAAAGGTCTTTACCCCTCGACGGGCACGGCTTCACTCGCGGCCGGCACATGCCGCTTGGCCACCGGGCAGAACCACGCCTCGCGCGGCTGCTCCCCGCGCAACCCCGCGAAGGCGGGCATGATGCCGCAGGCGTAACAGCGTGTGCGGCAGTCGACCCGCGGACGGCCCTCCAGGCTCCACAGGTAATCCTCGGTCAGGAAGCGCTTGCGCAGCCCGCTATCGATGTGCTCCCACGGCAGCCGTTCGTCGATCGGCCGCTCGCGGTGGAGATAGAACTCCGGGTCGAGGCCGCAGGCGCGGAAGGCCTCCAGCCAGGCCTCGAACTTGAACTGGTCCTGCCAGGCGTCGAAGCGCGCCCCGCGCCGCCAGGCGGCCTCGATCACCGCCCCTATGCGCCGGTCGCCGCGCGAGAGCCAGGCCTCCATTTGCGTCGCTTCGGGCGGGTTCCAGTTGAGCTTCAGCCCGCGCCCGCGCATCTCGTCCATCAGCAGGCGCTGCTTGGCGCGGATGCTCTCCACCGAATCCAGCGGCACCCATTGGAAGGGTGTGTGCGGCTTGGGCACAAACGTGCTCACGCCGGCGTGCACCTCCGCTCGCCCGCCCAGCACTTGGCGCCCCTCGCGCAGAACCCGTTTGCTGAGTTCGGCGATCGCGCGCACGTCCTCCAAGCCCTCCTGCGGATGACCGATCATGAAGTACAGCTTCACCGTCGGCCAGCCGCGGCGGAAAATCTCGCGCGTGACTGCCAACAGCTGCTCATCCGAGATGGCTTTGTTGATGATCGTGCGCATGCGCTCGGTCGCCGCCTCCGGCGCCAGGGTGAAGCCGGAGGAGCGGTTGCCGCGCAGCGCTTCCATCAGGTCCACCGACACGCTTTCGATGCGCAGCGAGGGCAGCGAGATGCGCAGGTGCCGCCCCGCGTAGCGCTCGGCGACCGCCGTCACCAGTTCGCGGATGTGCCGGTAGTCGGACGAGGACAGTGAGAGCAGCGCCACCTCTTCGTAGCCGGTAACCCGCAGGCCTTCGTCGATCGCCGCCAGGATCTCCGCCACGCTGCGCTCGCGCACCGGGCGGGTGATCATGCCCGCCTGGCAGAAGCGGCAGCCGCGCGTGCAGCCGCGCATGATCTCCACTGGGAAGCGGTTGTGCACCGTGTCGATGTAAGGGACGATGAGCTTTGTCGGCGGCGGGGGCAGCGCGCCCACGATGCGCTTGAGAACGTGCTGCGGCGCCGCCTCGTGCGTGCGCTCCATCTCGCGTACGGTGCCGTCCTCGTTGTAGCGAGGGGCGTAGAAGCGCGGCACGTACACACCTGGCAGGCGCACCAGCCGTTCCAAGAGCGCCAAGCGCGAAAGCTCCTCTCGCTTGGCCGCGCCCAGCGCCTCAACGATCTCCTCGATGACCTCTTCGCCCTCGCCGATCACGAACGCGTCGACGAAATCGGCCATCGGCTCCGGATTCATCGCCGCATGCCCGCCGGCGATCACCAGCGGGTGGCGCTCATCGCGCTCCGCCGCACGCAGCGGCAGCCCGGCCAGATCAAGAACGTTCAATAGGTTGGTGTAGAGCTGCTCGTAGGGGATGGAAAAGCCGATCAGGTCGAAATCGCTGAGCGCGTGATGCGTTTCGAGTGAGTAGAGCGGCACGCCAGCCTGGCGCATCTCGCGTTCCATATCCGGCCAGGGGGAATAGGCGCGCTCGGCCAACGCCTCCGGCCGGCGGTTGACGATCTCATATAGCACCGCCAACCCGAGGTTCGACATGCCCAGATCGTACAAATCGGGAAAGACGAACGCTGCTCGCACCGGCGTGCGCGCCCAGTCCTTCACCACCTGGTTGAGCTCGCCCCCGGTGTAGCGCCCGGGTTTCTCGACCCGCGGCAGAATGCGCGCCAGCGCCGCGCTAATCTCCTCAGGTGTTCGCATCATCCTGTCATTTGCCTTATTTGGTATTATATGTGAGAATTATAGCATTGTATGTATGGCGCTGATGCGTCTTGCCGCCTTCTCAGTACTAGCCATTGTACGGCGCGCATCAGATCGTGGTGACACCATTCATCTCAGGAGGCTTGTCGTGCAAAAGCAATCCGGCCGCGGCGGATTCCAGATCAGCGATCCGCCCTTCATGCTCTCCCTCTTCGGCAACACACGCTGGTCGTGGTTGTGGCTGATTATCCGGTTGTACATGGGCTACACCTGGATCACCTCGGGCTGGGGCAAGGTCACCAACCCCGCCTGGGTGCAGACCGGCGAAGCGCTCAAAGGGTTCTGGGAGCGCGCGGTCGCCATCCCCGAGGCGCCAGCCCGTCCAGCCATCACCTTTGGCTGGTACCGCGTCTTCCTCCAGGCCATGCTCGACAGCGGCTCCTACACCTGGTTCGCCAAGGTGATCTCTTTCGGCGAGCTGCTGGTCGGCGTGGCCCTCATTCTGGGCGCGTTCGTCGGCATCGCCGCGTTCTTCGGCGGTTTCATGAACTGGAACTTCATGATGGCCGGGTCGGCCTCGGTCAACCCGGTGCTGTTCACCCTCGCCATCCTGCTGATCCTGGCCTGGAAGACGGCCGGCTGGTGGGGCCTCGACCGGTGGCTGCTGCCTCTGCTCGGTACGCCGTGGCAGCCCGGCAAAGCGTTTAGTGGTAACACGAACAAGATGTCGCGGGGGGTGAGCCGCTCCCACCCTGTCGCAGAGCAGAGGGCGAGGCGCATGCCTCGCCCTCACCGCAACTCGCGCGGACGCATCAACCTCGAGCGCGGCACGCCCGGCGTTCGCGTGTGGCAGCGCGACTACTACGAGCACATCGTGCGCAACGCGCAATCCTTTGACCGCATCCGGCGCTGCATCGAACTCAATCCTGCGCGATGGGCGATGGGAGCGAATGATCATCACCCCCAAGGCTGAGGAACCAGGCGGCGCCTCGCTCACTTGCCTACCCGATGAACACGAAATAGCATAATGGCTGGAGATGGTTCCTTGTTCGCAGCGGTGATGGCCAATTCCATCGGAATCGTGGATTGACCACCGCCGCAAGGAGGCAGCGATGGACACTCGCCGTCGCGCGACGCTTCTCCTCTTGGTGGCGGCTCTCGGGGCGGCATGTTCTCCCCGCTCAACCCCCGCCCCAACCGCCTCGCCCTCCGCCCCCACGCCGACCACTCCCTTGCCCACCTCCCCGCCTCCTACCCCGGCGCCGGCGGAGCACCGCATCCGCGTCCGCACGGTGAACGGGAACGCGGAGTTCTACGACCAGCAGACGGGCCAAACGTATATCCCGCGCGGCGCCAATTACATCCGCCTCGCGAACCTTCAATCAACCTCCGGCGGGAAGTTCAGTTACCACTCCACCTTCAACGTCGGCCTGTACGACGCGTCCGAGGCCGAACAGGCCCTCGCCCAGATGCAGGCCGATGGCTACAACGCCGTGCGCGTGTTCCTCACCCCCTCTTGTATGTCCGGCTGCATCGGCGATCCCGCCGGCGGGCTTTCGCGCGATTACGCTACCAACGTCGCGGATTTCCTGCGGCGGGCCAAGGCCCACGAGATCTACGTCATCCTCACCACCGACGGCGAGCCGGATACGCCCTACTACAACGACATCCTCAACACCACCTGGAGCGACGAATTCAGCGGAACCAACTTCGCCTACCTCCTGCGCGGTGGGATCATGGTCGGCCAGCAGTTCTGGACCGATCTGGTCGAGGCGCTCATCGCGCAGCAGGCGCCGCTCGATGCGGTCTTGGCTTACGCGCTGCGCAACGAATTCTTCTTCGAAACAAACGCCCCGCCGCTCAGCCTCACCTCGGGCCGAGTGACCACGGCCAACGGCAAGGTCTACGACATGGCTGTGGAGGACGACAAGCAGCGCATGATGGATGAGAACCTGGTCCTGTACATCGACCAGATCCGCGCCGCCATCCGCCAGGTGGACCCGACCGCGCTCGTCACCATCGGCTTCTTCCCGCCCGATCGGCCCAACCCGTGGAATAGCGCGCCGCGCCGCATCCGCACCTACCCCGCCCTCTGGCAATCGTCCGCCGACTTCATCGATCTGCACCCGTACCCCGGCGGCTACGACCTGGGGAAGCTGGTCGAGAACTTCGAGATGCAGGGGTTCACCCACAAGCCCGTGCTGATGGGCGAGTTCGGCGCCGCGCGCGGTTCATATGCTACGGCGGCCGGCGCGGCGCTCGCGCTCCACGATTGGCAGGTGGGCTCCTGCAACTACGGCTTCGACGGCTGGCTGCTGTGGACCTGGGACACGGACGAGCAAACCGACTTCTACAACGGCCTGGCGGACGGCGGCCTGATCAACCAGGCGCTCGCGCCGGCCAATCGCCCCGACCCGTGCGCGCCGGGCGAGTTCGACTTCTTCGAGCGCAACCTGGCATTGGGCAAGTCCGCTGTGGCCTCGCGCTCGCTACGCGATAGCCCGGCCTCGAACGCCGCGAACGGGATCGGCGCGGATTCGTGGGGCGCCGGCGACTTCGCGCCGCAGTGGATCGAGATCGATCTTGGCCAGCCCGTCACGGTGCGGCTCATCCGCCTGCTCACCTCACAGACGCCCGCCGGGCGCACGGTCCACGAGGTGCGCGTGGGTGCCCAGCATGGCAGCCTCGTGCTCGTGCATACTTTCGAGGGCGAAACGCGCGACCTGCAGGTGCTTGAGTTCAAGCCCGAGGCGCCGCTCGAGAACGTGCGCTACGTGCGCATCACAACGCGGAGCAGCCCGTCGTGGATCGGTTGGCGAGAGATCGAGGTGATTGCGGATTGAGGACGTGGTGGCTGGAGCCGCTCAATCGAGAGCGCGCACGCCCGGGTGCAGGTAGCTCAAGAGCGCCAGCGCAACGGTCGCGCTACCGCCAATCACGAAGACGAGCGCCGGGCCGATGCGGTCGGTCAAGACCCCGGCCAGCGCGAAGCCCACCGGCATGAGCACGAACGACCCCAGCGCATCGATGGAGGATACGCACCCGAGCTTCTCCTGAGGCACCATCTCCTGCAGCGTGTTGGTCCAGATCAGCGCGACCGCCGAGAACGACACCCCATAGATGAAGGCTGCGCCCAGCAGCACCGCGAGGCTGGGCGCCAGCCCGTAGAGCGCGATCATCAGCCCGCCCAGCGCCGCCGCGCCATACATCAAACGGCCGAGCACAACCGCACCCGTGATCGAGCCGATCGAAAAGACCGAGGCCACCAGCCCCAGTGCTTTCACATCCAGCCCGAGATGATCATGAATGAGGAACGGCAGCGCGATGTTGCGCGGCCCGGCATCGGTCACGTTGAGGAAGGCGAATGCCAGGATCGACACCCACAGCCAGGGCGAGGCCAGCACGGTGCGCAACCCGTCGCGCATGTCCGAGAGCGGCGAGGCGCCATGCTCGGCGGGTGCAGCCGGCAGGCGGATGAGCCGCAGCGGGATCAGGAACGCGGCCGATATTAGGAACGAGAGGCTGTCGAGCCCGAAGGCGAGCGAGGTGCCGCCCGCGGCGATGATGATCGCGCCCAGCGTCGGCCCGATCACACCCGAGAGCTGCCACGAGAGGCTCGAGAGCGAGTTGGCGCTCGGCCGGTCTTCGAGAGGCACAACCTGCGGGATCGAGGCGTTGTAGGCCGGCGCGAAGAACGCCTCGGCCAATCCGAAAACGACGCTCGCCGCGTAGATGTGCCAGAGCTCGAGCCGGTCGGTGACGGCGAGTGCTGTCACCAGCCCGACAACGACCGTGTTGACCAGGTCCGAGGCGAGCATGATGCGGAAGCGCGGCAGCCGGTCGACCACCACGCCGCCGACGAGCAGGAAGAGCAGCATCGGCACGAGCGAGAAGACCGCCAGCGCGCCCAGGGCGGCCGCCGACCCCGTCTTCTCGAGAATCCACCACGAGAGGGCGATGCGGTACAGGCTGTCGCCGAGGCGCGAGATGGTCTGACCGCCCCACAAGAGGGCCAACGAGCGAATTCGCAGCGCGCGCAAGAAGCTCATGGGGGCGGATTGTATCGCCCGCGAGGTGAGGGCGGGCGCACGCGGAATGGCGCGGCGACTTGCACGCACCTTACACTCGGTTTTCATCCTCCGCCGAGGGACGCCCTCGCGTTCACGCCCTTCCACCCTCGCCGGTCCGGGCGCAGCGGCCGAGAATTGGAATTCGCACTTCGACAGACGAACTCGAGGGGAGCCTTGGCGCGTGACTTGTGCTAGAGTGAAACTGGGGCGAGGCGCCATGGAATTGCGCGCGCGAACCCGGCTGCGCAACCCGGCGCAGCACGCGCCTGCTCGGCCAATCGCAGGCCGACCGGCCCGGCCGCCTGGCATTGGCCGCCGGAGGAAGAGACCTCTCATGTCGAACATTCACGGCTTCGAACCTGTTCGAACAGCGCTCCTTCCCGAGCTCTCCTTGGAGGCGCGCATCTACCGCCATGTGCGGACCGGCGCCCAGCTCCTGGCCCTGCTCAGCGAGGACGAGAACAAGACCTTTGCCGCCGCCCTTCGCACACTCCCATACGACAGCACGGGCGTCGCCCACATCCTGGAGCACTGTGTGCTCGGCGGGTCGCGCAAGTACCCGGTCAAAGCACCCTTCCTTGAGTTGATCAAGGGCTCCATGGCCACCTTCATCAATGCCATGACCTATCCGGACTTCACCCTCTATCCAGTCGCCAGCACCCACCTCGAGGACTTCTACAATTTGATGGACGTATACCTCGATGCGGTTTTCCATCCGACGATCGCGCGGCACACCTTCGAACAGGAGGGCTGGCACTTCGAGGCGGAGGACCCCGCAGCACCCTTCCTCTTCCGAGGCATCGTCTTCAATGAGATGAAGGGGGCCTATGCCAACCCCGATGAACTCGTCTACACCCACGTGCAGATGGCGCTGCTGCCGGAGACGGCCTACGGAGTGGATTCCGGCGGCGACCCGCGCCACATCCCCGATCTGACCTACGAGGCGCTAAGAAGGTTCTATTCCGTTCACTACCATCCATCGAGCGCACGCTTGCTGCTCAGCGGCGCCCTACCGCTGGAGGACTGCCTGCGTCGCATCGACGGAGTTCTGCGCGAATTCGAGCCCGCGACGACCAGCCCCACGGCGGCGCTGCAGTCACGATTCCCTTCGCCGCGTAGGCTGGAGATCCCCTACGCGGCCGGCGAGTCAGGCGCAGGCGGCAAAGCCTATGCCGTCGTCGGCTGGACGCTCGCTGAGAACGGCGACCCCCTGTTGACCTTGGCTTTGCGCGTCCTCAGTCATGCCCTCGTCGGCTCCCCAGCCTCTGCGCTGCACAAGGCGCTCATTTCGTCGGGGCTGGGCGAAGGGCTGATCAACACCCCCGATTGGATCAATCCCCGCCAGATACTGTTCTTCGCTGGCCTGAAGGGAGTCAAAGTCGGAGAGGCGGATAGGGTCGAGCCGCTCGTGCTTGAGACGCTGGCCTCTATCGCGCGCGATGGGCTGGGTGTGCCGGCGGTAGAAGCCGCGCTCAACTCGGTCGAATTCAGACTGCGCGAGAACAACGCGGAGCAAGGGCAGCGCGGGATTGAGCTGATGATCCGCGCTTTGACCACCTGGCTGCACGACCGCGAGCCGCTCGATTCGCTCGCCTTTGAGACCCCGCTGAGCCGCTTGAAGGAAACCGTGGCGCGCGATCCTTGGTACTTCGAGAAGTTGATCCACACCTACCTGCTCGACAACCCGCACCGCGTAACCGTGCTGATGAAGCCCGATCCCGGGTTGCAGGCCAGGCAGGAGGCGGAAGAGAGAGAGCGACTGGTGAGCGCACACTCAGCCATGAGTGCGGATGAGGTGCAGGCTCTTATTCGCACTACCCAATCCTTAAAAAGCTTGCAGGCAACGCCCGACCCGCCGGAGAGGCTCGCCACGCTGCCGATGCTCAAGCGATCCCAGCTTGAGCGCGCCAATCGGCGCATCCCGGCAGAACGCGCCGAAGTGGAACGCACACGCATCGTGTACCACCCGCTTCCCACCCAGGGCATCATCTACATGGACATCGGGTTCGATCTGCGCCACCTGCCGCAGGATTTGCTCCCGTACGGCGGGCTCTTCGGAATTGCTCTCCTCGAATTGGGAACACAGACGCTCAACGACGTCCAGCTCTTGCAGCGAATCGAACGAACGACAGGAGGCATTCGGGCAGTTACCTTCGCCTCTCAGGCGAGCGACTCGGGCGACGGCCCGGTGTGGCTCTTTCTGCGTGGCAAGGCGACCGTGGACCATGGGCCCGATCTGATGATGATCCTGCGCGACGTGCTGCTGAGCACACGGCTCGACAATCAGGCGCGCTTCCGGGAGATTGTCTTGCAGGAGAAGGCGCGCTGCGAAGTGGATCTGCTCCAGCGCGCGTACGAGGCGGTGCCGGCGAGGCTGCGTGCGCATTTCGGCGAGGCCGATTGGGCAGCGGACCAACTGATGTGGTTCGGGCATCTGGCGACCCTGCAGCAGTTGGCGACAGAGACCGCCGACAACTGGCCCGTGGTGCTTCGTCGGCTCGAAGCCATTCGGGCGAGATTGGTGAACCGCGAGGTCATGCTGGCCAACATCACCGTCGAGCCGACCGCCTGGCCAAAGATTAGGCCGCTCCTCGCAGAGCTCTTGGCGCATGTGCCGATTTCGACCGCTACCCGGGAGCGATGGACTCTGCCCGCCGCCGTCCGGCACGAAGGATTCTCGGCTCCGACGCAGGTCAACTACGTCTGCAAAGGAGCTGACCTGTACCGGCTGGGATATCGCCGCCACGGTTCGGCGCTCGCGGCTGCTCACTACTTATCGTTTTCCTGGATCTGGGAACAACTGCGGGTGCAAGGCGGAGCCTACAGCGGACGTGCCATTTTCGATCCGCTGTCGGGCGTCCTGGCCTTGGCTTCCTACCGAGACCCGAACCTGCTCCGCACGATCGAAACCTACGATGGCAGTGCGGACTTCCTGCGCCGGCTCGAGCTGACCGAAAGCGAGTTAACCAAGAGCATCATCGGCGCTCTGCGGGACTACGACCCGTACCAGCTGCCCGAAGCGAAGGGCTTCACCTCGCTGACCCGCATGCTGTGCGGGGAAACCGACGCGTTTCGCCAAGCGCTTCGCGAGGAACTGCTCGGAACAACCGCCCAGCATTTCGCGGCCTTTGCGGAGGCCCTGCAGGCCGTCGCGCGCGAGGGGCACATCGTCATCATGGCATCGGCCGATCAACTTGCGCAGGCCAACCGGCAGCAGGGCGGAGCATGGCTCGACAGTCATCCCGCGATGTGAGAGGCCCTGCATCGCCCCGACCCGTTTCGCACTCGGGCGCATGACCGCTCGGCCGAGCTACAGCGGTGGGGTCCACTTCTTTCCTGCATCTCGTCCGCACCAGGGATAGCCAGACCGCTAGCCAATTCGACGCCCACTCAGAAGCGGTGCGTGT
>JAPLGX010000028.1 GCA_026389925.1 Chloroflexota bacterium | reverse complement strand
CAGGCGACCAACCGCCTGGGGATTGGCTACTACGGCTGGCGTGACGCCAGCTTGCTTGAGCTTGTCTTTGGCGACGGCTCGCGGCTGCGCCTGGCGCCGGAACTCAACGCCGGAACGGTGGCGATCCTCTACTACTTTGCGGTTGACGCCTCGGACGAGGCGAATTGGCTGAGCGACGTTCAGGCATTCTTGGCGACGTATCGGGGCCTGTTTGGTGATCCCTTTGCCCGAGTCGACCGCTTTGAACCGCTCTACTATCCCACGCTGACCCAGCCGGAGTTGAATCTCCCGTTCTTCGTGGGGCAGCGCTGGTCTTTTACCGGCGGGCCGCACGGAGCGTGGGAACGCGACGGAGCGCGCGCCGCGCTCGACTTCGCGCCGCCCACGAGTATCAGCGGCTGTGCCATGTCGGATTTGTGGGTGACGGCGTCCGCGCCGGGGCTGGTCGTCCGCAGCGAGAACGGCGTCGTGGTTCTCGACCTGGACGGAGACGGGCAGGAGCAGACCGGGTGGAATCTGCTCTACCTGCACATGGCCAGCGCCAACCGCGTTGCGGCCGGGTCCCGCCTGGAGGCGGGCGACTACATCGGTCATCCTTCGTGTGAGGGCGGCGTGGCGACCGGGACTCACCTGCACCTGGCGCGCAAGTTCAATGGCGAGTGGATGCTGGCGGACGGCCCATTGCCCTTTGTCCTCAGCGGCTGGCGGGCCCAGGCGGGCAGCCAGCCTTATGAGGGCGCGCTGGTGCGGGGCGGCGACCTGGCCGTCGCCTGCCGTTGTGCCTCGAGCGACACGCTTGTCTGGCGCTGACACTGCGGACTCCGGCATGAACCTTGTCCCCGCTCGGACCTCTTCGCTCGTGCGCCCTTGTCTGCTGGCCGGAATGCTCTTGCTCGCCGCCTGCCTGCCGGAGGAGGCCGTGCGCCCTGGAATGGCGTCCGGCGGTGACGCTCAAACCCTGTCGACATCCGCCGCGGCCGCGACGCCTCTCCCGACGCGCCTGCCCATTGTGCCGGGGCAGATCATGCCCTACGCGGCCCAATCGGGCGACACGTTGGAGGCGGTGGCCGCTCACTTCAACACGACGATCGCCGCTATCCGCAGCGCGAACCCGGGGCTTCCCCGGAAGGTGACGACTCTTGCGCCCGGCCAAGTGCTGCGCGTGCCCACCTACTTTGCACCGTTCACCGGGACTCCCTTTCACATGCTTCCCGACGAGGAGGTGGTGAATGGCCCGCCGCGCGCGGGGTGGGATCTAGCGCGCGAGGTGGAGGGGGGAGGTGGCTACCTGGGCTCGTTTCGCGGCTACACGTTGGGCGGGTTCCGTGAAGGGTGGCAGGTGGTCGACAAGGTCGCCGAGCGATATTCGGTCAATCCGCGGCTTCTGCTTGCGCTGCTTGAATACAGGTCTTCAGCGCTCACACGCGGCGCGCTCACCGCGCAGCAAGTCCTTTATCCGCTAGCCTACTTGGACGCAGAGTGGAAAGGTCTCACCGGCCAACTCTATTGGGCCTCAGAGATGCTCAACGACGGATATTACGGCTGGCGAGACGGCTCCTTGCATCAGATTGTGCTCGCAGACGGCCGCGTAACGCGCCCCGACCCGTGGCAGAACGCCGGCACTGTGGCTGTTCAGTACCTATTGGCCCAGTGGTTCGGCCAGGAGGAATTCGACAAAGCGGCTGGCGCGCAGGGATTCATCTTGACCTATCAGGCATTGTTCGGGGATCCGTTTGTGAACGGGCAAGCACTGATCCCAGGCGACCTGACCCAGCCAGAGTTGGCGCTGCCGTTCGAGCCGGGCAAAGTATGGGCTTATACCGGTGGCCCCCATCCCACCTGGGGCGACAGCCTGCCATGGGGCGCGCTCGATTTCGCGCCCCCCTCGACGGTCACCGGTTGCATCTCCAGCCCGGAGTGGGTCGTGGCGGTTGGTGAGGGCGTCGTCGCGCGGAGCGAACTGGCCACCGTTGTGCTCGACCTGGATGGGGATGGAGATGAACGCACGGGTTGGGTCGTGTTCTATTTCCATCTCGAGACCGAGGGGCGGGTGGCTCAAGGGACCCACGTCTCGCGCGGCGATCACCTCGGTCATCCCTCCTGTGAGGGGGGTCGCGCCACCGGCTCGAGCGTTCATATCGCCCGCCGCTACAACGGAGAGTGGATCCCAGCCGCAGGTCCGTTACCCTTCACTCTGAGCAATTGGGTGGCGGGGTCAAGCGGTGAGGCATATGTGGGGACGCTCACGCGATTCCTGGATGTGATCAGCGCCTGCACTTGCTCGACCTTCGCCAATCAACTCGCGCTGCCTTCCCCGTCCGTGCCCTAGTACTACTTTGTTAGATAATGAGATGGACCCTCTCTGGATCGGAGGGTGGCCTCAATGACTTGCCGGAAGAGTGCGTCGACGACGGTTCGCCTGCGGGCGGCCACGCTGGCCGGTCCGGGTGGCGGAAAAACCCGTCGCGGCGGGGAGGCAGGGACTGGTCGACCTGTGCGGGCCCGTTGGGGTGGGGGTCCCGCTTGGCTTGCCTGCGACGCATAGGATTGGCGCAGGCCCAGGTACGACACTGTGCGGGGTGCTTGACCCGCCCCGAGCGAACGCTTACACTGGACGACGTGCCCAAGTTGGCCGGGCGATCGCGACGACTGCTGCCGTGCGGGGCAAGTGTCTCCGGGCCAAGAGCAGCCGTTCGAGGAAAGTCCGCGCTCCTGAGAGCACGATGCCGGGTAATCCCCGGGGCGGGGTGACCTGCCGGAACAGGGCCACAGAGAAGCGCAGTGCCGCGTCATGCGCGGCGAGGGTGAAACGGTGGTGTAAGAGACCACCGGCGCCGGCAGCAATGTCGGCGGCCAGGCAACCCCCATCGGGAGCAAGGCCAAACAGAGGCGAACTGCACGGTCCGCCGTGTGGTGCGGATCTGCTCGATCCGCTCAGCCTCGGGTAGGCTGCTAGAGCGCGTCGGCAACGCCGCGCCGAGAGAGATGACCGCCGGGCCGAGGGCTTCGACGCCTCGGCTCACAGAACGCGGCTTATAGGCCGACTTGGGCACGCACAAAGAGCGGTGGCGCAAGCCGCCGCTCTTTCGTTGGCGGCACAACCTCTCCGAATGCATGCAACAGGGCAGCCGGTCATCTTCCTGACGCCAGCCTTAAAACATTCAGCAGGCACTTGCCCCGGTGGGGCAATCCGCATATACTGTGGGTGCTTGTGGGGCAAAGTGGAATGAAATGGTGTGACGCCGGATCCCCGGCGTCTGCTGCTTAAGAGGCCAATAGAACATATGTTCCTGGGCGAGTACACCCACAACGTCGATGACAAGGGGCGCATGACCATCCCCTCACGCCTGCGCGCAGGCTTCGCCGGCGGGGCGGTCGTCACGCGTGGGTTCGAATCTTGCCTGCTGGTGTATCCCCTTGAAACCTTCCGCCTGCTCGAGTCCAAGGCGCAGCGGCTGAGCACGACCGACCCCTCCAATCGTGCGCTCAATCGCCTCCTCTTCGGCGGCGCGGCCGATGTGACGCTCGACTCCGTCGGCCGAGTCCTCATCCCGCCCTATCTGCGCGCCTACGCCCACCTCGGCGACGCGATCGTTATCGTCGGCGCCGGTCAGTATCTTGAAATCTGGGATGCGACAAAGTGGGCGGAGCAGTCGGCCTCACTCAACAATGCCGAGGCCAACTCACAACGCTTCGCCTCACTCGACCTGGCGATCGGCGGCGAACGTGAGTGAGGGACATCCTCGCCCGAACGCGACCCGCTCTTACGCAGCCGCAAACCACGGGCATGTGCCCGTCCTGTACAGTGAAATCCTGACGTGTCTCCAACCGCGGCCCGGCGGGCGCTATCTGGATGGAACGCTTGGCCCAGGCGGCCACGCGCAGGGCATGCTGGAAGCCTCCTCGCCCGATGGGCTGCTGCTCGGTCTGGACAGGGACGGCGAGGCCGTTCGCCGTGCCGGGACGCGCCTGGCGCCATTCGGCGGGCGCGCCGTGTTGCGGCACGCATCCTTCCGCGCAGTGAACGAAATCCTCGCCGCGCTGGGGTGGGAGGGCGTTGACGGGGCGGTGCTCGACCTTGGGCTCTCGTCGTTGCAGTTGGCGGAGGCCGAGCGCGGTTTCTCTTTCTTGGTGGATGGGGCGCTCGACATGCGCTTTGACCGCGCGGGGCAGGCGGAGACGGCCGAGGATCTGGTCAATCGCCTGGCGGAGCATGAGCTGGCGCAGCTCCTGTGGGAGTTCGGTGAGGAGCGCAACAGCCGGAGGATCGCGCGCGCCGTCGTTCGCGCGCGGCCGATCCGCTCCACGCGCGAGCTGGCCGAGATTGTGGCGGCCGCATCGCAGCGCACTCCCGCCGCCGGCCATTCGCGCATCCATCCCGCGACGCGAACCTTCCAGGCGTTGCGCATTGCGGTGAACGACGAGCTCGGTGAACTCAAGGCAGGGCTGCCGGAAGTTGTACGCGCGCTCAAAGTGGGTGGCCGGGTGGCGGTGATCTCTTTCCATTCGCTGGAAGATCGGATTGTCAAGCAGACGCTGCGCGGGCTTGCGGGCCGCGCGGCGCGCACGGCCATCCCTTGGCCTGTGGCGATACCGGGAACGGTCGAGTTGCGCGACCTGACCCCAAAACCGATCCGCCCGTCGCCGGATGAGACCGCGGCCAACCCGCGCGCACGCAGCGCGAGGCTGCGGGTCGCCGAGCGTATTGGCCTGGTGGCGGTGCTGGGAATTGCAGCCAGCCTCAGCCTGTTCATTTTCACGGGTGCCCAGGCGGCCGAGGCCGGGCTGCAAGTGCAGTGGCTCATCGGCGAACGCGACACGTTGCTGCGCCGCATTGAGGCGCAGCAAGTGAACCTGGCCCGTCTCAACAGCGTGACCTGGTACTTCGATCAGGCGCGTGAGCTTGGCTTCGAACCCGTCGATCCGCGAGAGATGACCTTCGTCCAGGTGCCGGCCTCGATCGAGGCCACTCCTTCCTACCTCGGGCCGTCGCGCATTCTGTACGTCGACGAAGGCATATCCCTCGCGCCGGCCTACCGAGAGACCTTGCTCGAGTGGGTGGTGCGCGCGCTGCGCGGCGGAGAGCAGCCGTGACCACTGCGCTGGACATGCGGGTGAAGATCGCGGGAGCTGTGCTGCTGGTGCCTCTGGCGGCCAGCGTTCTTCAACTCGCGCGCTTCCAGATCTGGCCGAGCCAGGCGCGAGAGGCGTTGTACACCTCACCTTATCCGATCACGCGCCACATCGAGACACCCCGAGGCCGGATCTTCGACCGCAACGGACACCTGCTGGCGGGAAATCTCAGCCACTTCCGCGTCTATCTCGACAATTGCCAAAGCTATTTGTGGGCGGAGGAGACGCTGGCGGCAGGGGATCGGGCGCAGCCGTCCGTGACCATGGCGCGGGTCCTTGCCGAATTCATGCAGGTGACGGGTGCGACGGTCAATATCCCTGGCGTAACCCAATCGCTGCAGCAACTGGACCAACAGTTGCGCGAACAAAACCAGGGACGCCAGCGCCTGCGAACCTGCACGCTGGCGGTCGACGCGGTGGAGGTTGCGGGCCAGGTGCAGGCGATACCGCTCTGGCTGGATGAAGCCCAGGAAACGCGCCTGCGCATTGCCCAGGGCGATTTGCCGGATGCGAACGGCGCGTACCACTACAACCCGATACTCGGTGACTTGCGGACCGAGGCCTGGTTCGCGCGCGACTACCCGGAGGCCTCACTGGCATCGGAGGTCGTGGGCTACAGCCGGCAGTCGGGCGACCGGCCGGGCGACCGCAGCGAGAACGGGGTGGTGCGCTTCTACCTTGAAACCGGCGATTGGGGCGTGGAGAGTTCCTACAACGATATTCTCCAGGGAGCGCGCGAAGATATTCTGTGGACGGTCGTGCCGGTCGAGATCACCCGCAACATGGATCGCGCCCAGCCTCCGGCGGACCTGCTGCTGACGATCGATCGCGAGATCCAGGCCGAAGCCGAGACCATCCTGCGCGAGGGCGTTGAGGCGAGCGAGGCGACGCGCGGTTCGATCCTGGTTATCGCCCCTCAAACTGGCGAAATCCTGGCGATGGCGGATTATCCCGCGGCGGATCTTACCCGCCCGGAGGGATTTGAGGAGGCCTTCCACACCAAGGGGCGGTTACCAAACGATCCGCAAGGCCAGGTGACCTCGCTTAACGTTGGGGCGCCGTATGAGCCGGGCTCCATCTTCAAGGTACTCACCATGGCCGCCGCTCTGGATTCCGCGACAGTCTCACCGGACACCATCTTCGTCGACGACGGCTACTTCGAATATGGCGGCGTGGTAATCCACAACTGGCGGTCGCGGCCGTTTGGCGTGCAAGACATGACCGGCTGCCTGCAGAACTCGATCAACACCTGTCTGGCGTGGGTCGCCTCCCACCTCGGCCCTCAGCTCTTCTACGACTACATGGACCGCTTCTGGATCGGGCGTGTCTCCGGCGTGGACTTGCCGGAACGAAGCGGGGACCTGCGCCGCCCAGGCGACCGGGATTGGACCGACTCGACCTTGGCCACCAATGCCTTCGGCCAGGGCGTATCGGTCACGCCATTGCAGATTGCGGTGGCGATCTCGGCGGTGGCCAACCAGGGTGTCATGATGACGCCGCACGTCGTACGCAGCGTTGTCCACCCTAACGGGGTGGTGCAACCGGTGCGTCCGGTGGCCCTCAGCCAACCGATCTCCCCGCGCACGGCGCACACACTCAACGAGATGTTGGCCCGTTCGCTCGAGATCGAACAATCCGCCGCGTTGGTCCCCGGTTACCGCTTGGCCGGCAAGACCGGAACAGCCGACATCCCGCCCTACATCAATACCAAGACCGTGGCCTCCTTTGTGGGCTGGGGGCCGGTCGACGATCCGCGGATGTTGATTCTCATTCGCATCGATGAGCCAACCTCCGAGGGAGACCGCCAGTTTGGGTCGGTGACGGCGGCGCCCCTCTTCGCCAAGCTGGCACCACGGGTGCTTGCCATTCTGGGCATCCCGCCGGACCAGGTTCGGCAGCAATTGGCGGTCACACCCTAGGGCGACGGTCAAGGGCAGACAATGCTGACGCTGGGGATTCTGATCGAAGCGCTGACGGGACGGGTGGCCACCGCCTACACCCACAACGCCCTCACGCGCCAGGTGCTGACGGATGCGGTCATCGATTCGCGATTGGCGATCCCGGGTTGCCTGTTCGTGGCGCTGCGCGGCGAACGCACGGATGGCCACGAGTTCGTGGCGGATGCCTTCGAACGCGGCGCGGCGGTGGCATTGGTCGAGCGCGAGATCCCGGGGTTCGCCACCCTCGATCTGCGCCCAGGGGCCGGCTTGCCCGCAACGCAGCCGGTGGGGGGAGGACGCGCCACGCTGCACCTGTGCGTGTGCGTCCAGGACAGCCCCAAAGCGTTGCAGGCGGCCGCGCGGCATTGGCGGCGCCAGCTGGAGGGGCTGCGGGTGATTGGCATCACCGGCAGCGTGGGCAAGTCCACCACCAAGGAGCTGGTGGCGAGTGTGCTGGCCTCGCACGCGCCCACCCTTTCGAGCGAAAGCAGTTTCAACAACGAGATTGGCCTGCCGCTCACGCTGCTCAAGGCGACCCGCGCCCATCGATACGCGGTTCTAGAGATGGGCTTCTACGTCCCGGGCGACGTGGGATTGTTGTGCGATATCGCCAGACCCCACGTGGGCGTGGTGACGATGATCGGGCCAGTACATCTCGAGCGGGCGGGAAGCCTGGAGGCGATCGTGAAGGGCAAGGCTGAACTTGTCGAGGCGCTGCCCGAAGACGGCGTGGCGGTGCTCAACGCCGACGACGAGCGGGTGATGGCGATGCGCCGCCAGACCCGCGCGCGCGTGTTCACCTACGGCCTGGACCCGCAGGCCGACCTGTGGGCCAGCGATGTCAAGAGCCTGGGCCTGGAGGGAATGCACTTCCAGGTCCATACCCGGCGCGAGACGCTGCACCTGCGGGTCCCGCTTCTCGGCCAGCACTCGGTGCATACGGCGCTGCGGGCCGCGGCGGTGGGATTGGTGGAAGGGCTGACATGGCAGGAAATCCTGGACGGGCTGCAGGCTCCCTCCACCCAGCTGCGGTTGATGACGGTGACCGGACCCAACAACTCGCTCATCATTGACGATACCTATAATGCCTCGCCCGATTCGATGATCGCGGCGCTCAACCTGCTGGTAGAAATCGAAGGCCGGCACATTGCGGTGCTCGGCGACATGCTTGAACTCGGCGAGTTTGAGGAGCGCGGGCACCGTATGGTCGGGGCACGTGCGGCGCCTTGCAGCAGCAGGTGCGCGAAGGCGACGTGGTGCTGATCAAGGGCTCGCATGCATTGCGCCTCGACTCTCTGGTCGCGGCTTTGGAGAAGGACGCGTGACCCACGGCATGTCGATGGCGCTCAGCTTGGGCGGAATCACATTCGCCCTGACCGTGATCTGGGGCGGGCCGCTGCTGCGCATCCTGCGCTACTGGCGCGTGGGCAAGCAGATCCGGCTGGACGGGCCGCGCAGCCACCAGACGAAGCTGGGCACGCCGACCATGGGCGGGCTGATGATCGTTATCCCGGTGGTGGTGATCACGCTGCTTCTCAACACCGTGCCCCTTCTCGGCCGGTCGCTGCTTGGGCGTTCGATCCTGTTGCCGCTGGGTGTGATGGTGGCCTTTGCTCTCTTGGGCGCGGTGGATGACTGGCTCGGCCTGCGCAACCGGCCGCTCCGCGCACGAGAGAAATTCCTGGCCCAGTCGGTGGTGGCCCTGATTGCCGCCGCGGGGCTGAAGTATGTGCTGGAAGTACCGGGGGTGTTCCTGCCCGGCGTACCCGGCTACTTCGACCTGGGCGTGTGGTATCTGCCGGTGGCGGCCTTCGTTATCGTGGCCTCCTCGAATGCGGTCAATATCAGCGACGGGTTGGATGGGCTGGCCGGGCTGACGGCGGCCACCGCCTTTGTGGCGTTCGCCATCATCGCCGCACTGCAAGGACAAGTCTTCTTAGTGCGCTTCTGTTTCACCGTGGTCGGGGCGTTGTTCGCCTTCCTTTGGTACAACGCGCACCCCGCCGAATTGTTCATGGGTGATACCGGTTCACTGGCCGTGGGCGCGCTTTTAGGTGTGGTGGCGCTCATGACCGCCCAGTGGCCCCTCTTGCCGCTCATCGCGATCGTTCCGGTCAGCGAGACGATGAGCGACATCTTGCAGGTGGCCTACTTCCGCTGGACGAAAGGCAAGCGCTTGTTCAAGATGGCTCCGCTGCACCATCACTTCGAACTCTTAGGTTGGAGCGAGACCCAGGTGGTGCAGCGCTTCTGGCTGATTGGACTGCTGGCGGCCATGGTGGGTGTGGCCCTGGCGGTTGCCTAAGGCGCAGGGATGAGGCTCCCTGCAGATTCGTAAGGAGGCTGCCATGGAACTCGGAATGCTCTGGTTTGATGGTGAAGTGCAGCGGCCGTTGCAGGATCGGCTCGAGCGGGCGGCGCGCTACTACGCGCAGAAGTACGGCCGGCCGGCCAACACCTGCTACGTCCACCCCAGCACAATGACCAGCGGCGGGCGGGCCGCCGAGACCAAAGTCTCGAAGCGCGAGCAATGCGTGGCCGGGATGACAGTGCGCGCTTCGCGGACTGTGCTGCCGAATCACTTTTGGCTGGGAGTCGAGGAGCAGGTGGCGGTGTTGCCCATCGGAGCGCCGCGCGGTGTGAAATCGACCGTGCAGGTCGCGGGCTAGGCTGCGGAACCGGGCGCATCGTGAGCCGCGAGAGCGGATACCCGCCGCATGTGGTAGTTCTCGGGCTGGGCCGCCAGGGCGTGGCGACGGCGCGATACTTTGCCACACAGGGTGTGCCGGTGGTTGTAAGCGACCGCCAGCCGGCGCAGGCCCTTGAGAGGGAGTGCATGGCGCTGCAGGGACTCAACGTGCGCTTTGAATTCGGCGGGCACCCGCTCGAGATGCTCGAAGGCGCCTCGCTGCTGCATCTCTCCGGCGGTGTCCCGGGCGATCTCCCGATCGTCGAGGCGGCCCGCAAGCGCGGCGTGCGCATCACCAACGATTCGCAGCTCTTCCTCGAGATCACGCCCGCGCGAGTGGTGGGCATTACCGGCTCGGCCGGCAAGACCACCACGACCTCCCTCGTCGGCGAGATGGCGCGCGCCGCGGCCGCCCGAGGCGAGATCCACGCGGCGTGGGTCGGGGGCAATATCGGCAACCCGCTGCTCAATGAAGCAGCCGAAATGCAGGCGGGCGATGTGGCGGTGATGGAGCTTTCCAGCTTCCAACTTGAGGTGATGACCCGCAGCCCGCAGGTGGCGGCCGTGCTCAATCTCTCGCCCAACCATCTCGATCGGCATGGGACGATGGAGGCGTACCGCAATGCCAAGGCCCGCATCGTCGAATTCCAGCATGCGCAGGACGCGGCGGTGCTGGGCTGGGACAGCCCGGAAACGCGCGCACTTGCGAGGCGCGTCCGCGGGGGGCTGACTTACTACTCCATCCAAAGCGGCCTGCGGCCCGAATGGGGCGCCGCCGCCTTCCTGGAAGGGGATTGGATTTGCCTTTCAGCCCGTGGGGAGCCCACGCGGGTCGTCCCCGCAGCCAGTGTTCAACTGCTCGGGCGCCACAATCTGGCCAATGTGGTGGCGGCCTGCGCCATCGCCATGGCGGCGGGCTTCTCCCCACAATCGATGGCCCAAGCCATTCCTGCGTTTCGCGGCGTGCCCCACCGCCTGGAGCGTGTAGCCTCGATCGAGGGCGTGGACTGGTACAACGACTCAATCGCAACGGCACCTGAGCGGGCCATCGCCGCAATGCGCTCCTTCAAGCAGCCGATCGTATTGTTGGCCGGCGGGCGCGACAAACAACTGCCGTGGGAGGAATGGACCCAGGTTGTGCGATCCCAGGTGGAGCACCTGGTGCTCTTTGGCGAGGCGGCGCCGCTCATCCGCCGGGCACTGGGCGAGATAGAGCCCGACGCACGGCCGCGCACGGTATCCGCCTTCGCAGAATTGGGGCAGGCGGTGGGCTACGCCGCGCGGGTGGCCAAACCCGGAGACGTGGTGCTTCTCGCCCCGGGCGGCACGAGCTTCGACCAGTATCGCGATTTCGAAGAGCGCGGCGAGCATTTCCGGTTGCTGGTGCGCGGGCTGCAAGGAGAGGGGAAGCGATGACCAAGCTCTTCCGCGAACGCATGCGCGGCGCGGACCTGGGGTTTGACCACATCATGCTCCTGCTGGTGCTGGCGTTGATCATCCTGGGCATGATGACGGTCGCCTCCAGCAGCTGGGGAGCGTCGTACAGCCTCTCGCCCACGCACTCGGTGTGGTACCTGTTCTCCCGCCAGTTGGTGTGGGGCCTGATCGGTCTGGTGTTGATGGCCTTCACCTTCCGCATCGACTACCATCGTTGGCAGCGCTGGGCGCTGCCGGTCGGGATGCTGACGGTGGTCATGTTGATCGCCGTGGTCGTGGTCAACTGGGATTCGCCCGTCCGGCGTGGCCTGTTCAACGACTCGGTGCAGGCCTCCGAGGTGGCCAAGTTCGCCACCGTGATCTACCTGGGCGTGTGGCTGGTCTCCAAATCGCAGGTGCTCGACAACCTTTCGCTCGGGATCGTGCCCTTCGCCGTATTGATCGGCGCATTTGCCGGCCTCATTCTGATGGAACCGGACATCAGCGCCGCCGCGACCGTGGTCATCTTGGGCATGGCGATGTTCTTCCTGGGCGGAGGCGGCTACCGCACCGTGGCCCTGGCCACGGTGGTCATGGTGGCGGGCGGTCTGGTGTTGGCGCTGGTCATCCGCCCTGCACGCATCGAGGAATACCTGGCCGGATGGCGCGACATTCGCGAATCCAACCTGCATATCTTCGAGGCGCTCTCGGCCATTTCGAGCGGCGGGTTGATCGGCGTCGGCGCCGGGGCCAGCCGGTTTAAGTACTTTTCGCTGCCGGCCGCGCACACCGATAGCGTATTTGCCGTCGTCGCCGAGGAGCTGGGTTTCGTGGGGGCCGTCGTGGTGCTTGTGCTCTTCGCACTGCTCATCTGGCGTGGCTACCGCATTGCGCTCAAGGCCCCGGACTCGCTCGGCTTGATGTTCGCCGCAGGCATGACAACCTGGATCGCGGTGGAGGCCCTGGTCAACATCTTGACCATACTCGCCTTGTTGCCCTTCGCCGGGAACGCGCTGCCCTTCTTCAGCTATGGCGGCTCGAACCTGGTTATGAGCATGGCGGCGATGGGGCTCGTGCTCAACGTGTCGCGTGCCGATCACCGTCGGCCGCAACCAGAGAAGCTCAATGCGTCTACTGATCAGCGCTGGGGGGACGGGCGGGGGCATCTACCCCGGGCTGGCCGTCGCCCAGGCCGTGCGTCGTAGCCACCCGCAGGCCGAGGTGATCTGGGTGGGCGGACGCGGCGGAATGGAGGAGGAGTTGGTGCCGCGCAGCGGGTTGCGTCTGGAACTCATTCCAGCCGCCGGCCTTCATGGCGTGGGCTGGCGACGTCTGCCGGGCAATGCCTGGCGGGCGCTGCGGGGTCTGGCGCAGGCTGCCGCGCTGGTGCGCAGGCTGCGCCCGGACGCATTGCTCGTCACCGGCGGCTACGTGGGCGTGCCCATGGCATTGGCTGCCCGCCTGCAACGGGTGCCAATTCTCATGTTCATTCCCGATGTCGAGCCGGCGCTGGCCTTGCGGGTGATTGGACGTGTCGCGCAGCGGATTGTGCTGGCGACGGACGACTCGCGGCGCTATCTGCCCTCTCGCGCGGCGAGCACGACCACCGGCTATCCGGTGCGCGAGGACCTCTTGCACGCCGAGCGCCGTGCCGCGCGAGTGCAACAGGGTTGGCGAGACGACGATTTCGTGTTGCTCGTTCTCGGCGGCAGCCGCGGCGCGCGCAGCATCAACCGGGCACTTCTGGGTTGCCTGCCCGACCTGTTGCGCGAGATGCATGTGGTCCACCTAAGCGGCGTGTTGGATTGGGCCGAGGTGGAGCAGGCGGCGAAGTCCTTGCCACAAGACGTCCGCTCCCGGTATCACCCGGCGGCCTATGTGCACGAGGCAATGGGCTCAATGCTCGCCGCGGCAGATCTCGTTGTCTCGCGGGCGGGCGCCTCGGTGCTCGGCGAATACCCGTTGTTTGGTCTGCCGGCCGTGCTCGTGCCATATCCGCATGCCTGGCGTTACCAGAAGGTGAATGCGGACTACCTCGTGCGCCGTGGCGCCGCGCTGCTGCTTGAGGATGAGACCCTCGATACCGCGCTGCGCTCAACCGTGCTCGAGCTCAAAGCCAATCCCTCGCGCCTGAGCGCGATGCGACGCTCGGCCGCCGGCTTGGCGCGCTCGGACGCCGCGGATTGCATCGCCCGCGAGTTCACGGCACTGGCGAAAACCGGGGGCGCCCGGGCATGAGCATCGGCCTGGTCTTCTGGTTCATGGTCTTGGTCTTCGCCCTGGTCGGTTCCCTGCGCGGCTGGGCCAAGGAGTTGTTGGCGTCGTTCAGCCTGGTGCTGGCGTTGTTCGTCAACCTGCTGCTCGAGAAGTACGCCCACAACATCCTCGAGTCGCTGCGCCTGGTCGATCTCTTCTGGGTCAAGGCGGGCGTGTTTGGCGGGCTGGCGTACTTCGGCTATCTCACGCCGCGCCTCCCATGGCTGCCGGGCAATCGCTTCATTCGTGAACATTTTCAGGATTGGCTCTTGGGCATGATCATCGGAGCCGTGAACGGTGCACTGCTTTTCGGCAGCCTGTGGTTCTTCCTGCATCAGGCGGGCTATCCGTTCGCCGGCATGGAATTCGCCCGGCAGACGGCGACCGACCCGCAGGTGGTCGCGGTGATGCGCTACATGCCTCCCATGCTGCTGGGGGAGACCTGGTTATTGGTGGCGGTCGCCATTGCGTTTGTGTTCGTCATCGTGATCTTCGTGTGAGGCGATGCGATACCACTTCGTCGGCATCGGCGGTTCGGGTCTCTCGGCCATCGCGCGCGTGCTCTTTGAGCGCGGCCACGCGGTGAGCGGGTCGGACGAAAGCGACTCGCCCATGCTGCATGCGTTGGCCGGGCTCGGCGCGCGCGTCTCGGTCGGTCACCAGGCCGAGCACGTCGCCGGGGCCGAGGCGCTGGTCATTTCGTCGGCCATCCATAGCGACAACCCGGAGGTTGTGGCGGCCCTGGAGGCCGGGGTGCCGGTTTACAAGCGCTCGGAGTTCCTGGGTGAACTCACCCAGGGCTACAAAACCATCGCCGTAGCCGGAACGCACGGCAAGACGACCACTTCGGGCCTCATCAGCTTCATCTTGGCGGAGGCCGGCCTCTCGCCCTCTTTTGTCGTGGGCGGCGTGCTCCCAGACTTC
>JAPLGX010000138.1 GCA_026389925.1 Chloroflexota bacterium | reverse complement strand
GCGTGCAGGCCGTGGGCAATTCGGCGGGCGACGGAGCGCGCATCGCCCTGCTCGACCGCGAGCAGCGGGTGGAGGCGGCGCGCCTGGCGGGCTGGGTGGAGCACGTGCAGACGGCCACCGAGCCCACTTTTCAAGATCAGTTCGTCGCGGCACTCGCCTTGCCGCATGCGAGCGATGCCTTTCCACATTTGCAGGCCGATCTTCCTGCCCCGCGAACCGCCGCACGGGCGCGGCGGCGGCAAAGCCACACAAACCCATCCCACCCGGAGATTGTGGAATGAGCGAGGAATTGGATCTGACCAAGCGGCCCACCGAGGAGATCGTCCAGCAGATCAAGGACGACCTGTATGATGGACTGGCGGCGGAAGTTGTGGCCGCGGTCAAGGAACTGCTGCGCCGCGGCCTGACACGCTACGAGGTTTTGACCGGGTCGCTCGTGGCTGGCATGGATGTCGTGGGTGCCGATTTCCGAGATGGGATACTCTTCGTACCCGAAGTGCTCATGGCCGCCAAGTCCATGAAGGCCGGCATGGAGATCCTGCGCCCGCTGCTGGTGGAGACCGGCGCGCCGCAGATCGGCACGCTCGTCATCGGGACGGTGAAGGGCGATATCCACGACATCGGCAAGAACCTGGTGGCGATGATGATGGAGGGGGCCGGGTTCAAGGTGGTGAACCTGGGCATCAACGTGGACGCGGAGAAGTTCATCGGCGCGGTGAAGGAACACAAGCCCACCCTGTTCGGCATGAGCGCGCTGCTGACCACGACCATGCCGTACATGGGGGTGGTGATCAAGGCTCTCAAGGAAGCCGGGCTGCGCGACGACCTGATCGTCTTGGTCGGCGGCGCGCCGCTCAACGCCGCCTTTGCCGAGGAGATCGAGGCCGACGCCTACTGTCGCGATGCGGCCATCGCGGTCGAGACGGCCAAGAAACTGGTGGCGCTCAAGCGCGGGGGCTAGCTTGTCCGCATTGGCGGGTGTGGGCGGAAGAGACGGGACGGCCGATGAGCGCTTGGGCGGGCCCTCAATGCGCATCCGCTTCCCATCCCCTTGGGGCGCCTTCGACATCCGGCCAAACCACGACGCATACAAGGAGGCCGAATGACAACCTGGAGTGAGCTGCTGGCGCAGCCAGGGGTGATCCTCGCTGATGGCGCGATGGGCACGATGTTGATGGCTAACGGGCTTGCGTTCGGCAATTCTCCTGAATTGTGGAACGTCGATGAGCCGCAGCGCGTGGGAGAGGTTCACGCGGCTTACATCCACGCGGGTGCACGCATCCTCTTGACCAACACCTTTGGGGGGAACCGCTTCCGCTTGCAGCTCTACAACTTACAGGAGCGTGCCGCCGAACTGAACCGTGCCGCGGCGCGCTTGGCGCGCGAGGCCGCGGGAAGCGCCGTGCTGGTGGCGGGCGACATCGGCCCCAGCGGCGGCATCCTGGCGCCCCTTGGCGAGTTGGAACCCGAGGCGGCCGTGGCCGGGTTCGCCGAGCAGGCGGCGGCGCTGGTCGAGGGCGGAGTGGACGTGATTTGGCTCGAGACGATGTCGAGCCTGGAGGAGATGCGTGCGGCCTTCGACGGAGTGCGGCGTGCGTCGGCGGAAATCCCGATCATCACCACGATGACGTTCGACACGCGCGGGCGGACGATGATGGGCGTAACGCCCGAGCGCGCGGCGCAGACGCTGAGCGACTGGGGGGCCGTGGCGGTGGGGGGCAACTGCGGCAACGGGCCGGAGGAGATTCTCGAGGTGGTGGCCAAGATGCGAGCGATGGCGCCCGCCGCCACGCTCGTGGCCAAAGCGAACGCCGGCGTGCCGCACCTCGAGGCCGGGCGTCCGGCATACGGCGCCGGCCCGGCAGACATGGCGCGCTACGCCACCGCCGCCGCCGAGGCCGGGGCGCGCGTGATCGGCGCGTGCTGCGGCAGTACACCGGACCATTTGCGGGCGATGCGCGATGCGCTCGCGGCCAAAGGCCTGCTCTAGCGGGAAGGGGTCGGGATGCGAACTGCCCTGATTGCGTGTGGCGCATTGGCGCGCGAGGTGCTGGCCCTCAGGGCCAAACATGGCTGGCAGGCGGAGGTGCTGGCCGTGCCGGCCTTGTTGCACAACACGCCCGACCGCATTCTGCAGGCCGTGGCGCGGCGCATCCGCGAAGCGCGTGCCGCCTTTGACCGGGTCATCGTTGTTTACGGCGATTGCGGTACGGGCGGCCGCCTGGATGCGCTGCTCGCCGCCGAAGGAGTTGAACGTGTTGCGGGGCCTCATTGCTACGAGATGTACGCCGATGGGCACTTCCAGGCGATGATGGACCGCGCGCCGGGCACGTTCTTCCTCACCGATTACCTGGCGCGCTCGTTCGATCATCTGGTGGTCGAGCGCTTGGGTCTCGATCGCCACCCGGAGCTGCGCGGGGACTACTTCGCCAACTACACCAAGGTGGTGTATCTGGCGCAAGAAGCCAAGCCGGAACTGGTGGCCAAGGCGGAGTGGGCCGCCGGCGTGCTGGGGCTGCCGCTGGAGGTGGTGCCGGTGGGCTACGGTGCGCTCGAATCACGGCTGGTGAAGATGATGCAGGCATGAGCGTTGAGGTCCAGATCGTTTCGTGGCGTGACATCCCGGCGCAGGTGAAGGTGCGCGCCGGACGCACGCGCATTTCGCGTCCGCTCGCTGAGCGCTTCCAGCGCGCGATCGACGAGGCGGCGATGCGCGCCGGAAAGAGCGGCGGCGACGAATACCTCACCGAGTGGCGCACCTCCGACCCCGAGACCCGCGAAGGGGAGCCCGCATCGGTGGCCGAGGAATTCGTGGCGGAGATTGAGGCGGCCTACCCCGAGGCGCGGCTGCAGGCCTTGGTGGCTCGGCGCGGGATAGAGGCCGCATAGCCTCCGCCGCACGCCCGGGCGGGGAGAAGGATGAGTGTATGTCGTTCCTGCAAAACCATCCTGCGCTGCTCGAGACGGCCTACGACGCAACCACGCGCGTGCTGCGTCCATGGCGGCGCTGGCTGCGCCGCGGCGGGGCGGCCGAGAAGCTTTTCATCGTCGCCGAGCAGGTGGGCAAAGGCGCTGTCTTCGACTGCCGCATGTGCGGCGAATGTGTGCTGCACCACACCGGCATGACCTGCCCGATGACCTGCCCTAAGAAGATGCGCAACGGGCCGTGCGGCGGGGTGCGCCCCGACGGCGGCTGCGAAGTTCTTCCCGACCGGCCATGCGTTTGGACAGAGGCCTGGCAGCGCGCGGCGCACATGCCGAAGTACGGCGGCGAAATCCGCCTCATCCAGCCGCCGCTCGACCGGCGGCAGCAGGATCGCTCGGCCTGGATAAACGAACTGCTCGGCCTGCCGGATTCGGTCCCCCAGAGATGGGCGGAATGAAGAGCGGCTCCCGGCTCGAGCGCGTGTTGCACTCGGGGCGATTCGCGGTGACGGCCGAGCTCAACCCGCCCGACAGCGCCGACGCCCAGGCCGTGTACGACCGTGCGTTGGTGCTGGCCTCGGTGTGCGATGCGATCAATGCCACCGATGCCTCGGGCGCCAACGTCCACATGTCGAGCGTTGGCGTGTGCGCGCTGCTCACACGGGCCGGGTACGAGGCCGTGCTGCAGGTAAGCTGCCGCGACCGCAATCGCATCGCCATACAGGGCGATTCGATCTGGATTCGATCGCTGCGCTGCGTATGGCGCGCCTAATGCGCGACAAGGGGCGCTTCCTCAGCGGGCGGTCGCTCGAGGTGCCACCGCGCATCTTCATGGGCGCGGCTGCCAACCCGTTTGTGCCGCCGGCGGAGTTTCGCGCCCAGCACCTGGCCAAGAAAGTAGAAGCCGGGGCCGATTTCATTCAAACCCAGTATGTTTTTGACCTACCGCGCATGCGCCAGTTCATGCGTGAAGTGTGCGATTTAGGACTCGACCGCCGCGTCCACATTCTGGCCGGCGTAGGCCCGCTGCGCTCGGCCAAGACCGCTGAGTGGATGCGCAGCCACGTGCCGGGAGTGGTGGTGCCGGATGACGCGGTGCTCCGCCTGCGCAGTGTGCCGGCCGATCGCCAGCGCGAAGAGGGCAAACGCCTGTGCATCGAGATCATCCGCGAACTGCGCGAGATGCCCGGCATTCACGGAGTGCATGTGATGGCCTATCGCC
>JAPLGX010000215.1 GCA_026389925.1 Chloroflexota bacterium | reverse complement strand
AAAGCCCGTCCGGCCAGCAGGCAGTCCTTGCGAATTGCGGCGAATGAAGCGCGAGTCGCCCCGACGGCGCCTCTTCGCTTGAGGCCAAGCGATCGAATGTCGCGGGGCAGCACCGCGTCGCACCGAGACACAGAGCTCGCTTCTACCCCCAACTTCCGGTGATGAATGGATTCGACTGGCGCTCACGGCCGATCGTGGTCTCGGGGCCATGACCGGAATAGACGATGGTCGAGTCGGGCAGGGCGAGCAGACGGTTGCGGATGCTGGCCATCAGCGCTGCGTAATCGCCGCCGGGAAGATCCGTGCGCCCGATGCTGCCGGCGAAGAGAACGTCTCCGCTGAACAGCCATCCGCGCGCGGACTCGAGCAGGCCCACGTGGCCCGGCGTGTGCCCTGGCAGGTGCAGCACTTCGAAATCCAGAGCGCCGCAGCGGAGATGCATGCCGTCTTCGAACGCCGGTCCGGTTGGTGGCAGCGGCTGGATAGCCAGGCCGAAGAAAGAGGCCCCGCCGTCGACCGACCACAGCAGCTGATCGGCCGGGTGCAGGTAGACGGGCGCCGGGTGACGCGCGACGAGCGCGGCACATCCGCCAATGTGATCGAAATGAGCGTGGGTCACGAGGACAGACTTGAGGGCCAGCGAGCGTTGGGCAATCTCATCGGCCAGTCGCTCGCCTTCCCAGGCCGGATCGATGACAACGCACTCCCGGCTCTTGCGATCGAAGACGATGAAGCAGTTGGTTTGGACTGGGCCAAGCGAAAAGACAACCACCTCCGCGGCGGGTTCGGGGTTCATGAGGCCGCCTCGTGTGTCGGTCTGCGCCCGAGCCACGCGCCAACCACCAGCACCCCGCCGACCAGAAGCGCAGCAATGCCCAGCGCAACAGCCGTGGTTTGGGTGAGGCCGAGCGGTGAGGTTGCGCGCATCGGGAGCGCCCTGGCAAGGATGGTGCGCGAAGAGACCTCGCCGCCTTGTTGCGGAACGAGTTCCAGGCGCACGAACAGGGTGGCCTCAAGGTCTCCCGTGCGCAACGGGGCTGCGCGCCACGTGTAGCTCGCGCGCTCTCCGGCCGTCAGCGGCTCGAGGATCTCGCCGTTCGGGTCGAGCGCCAGGTCGCTGGTCTGAATCCAGGCAACCGCGACCAGGTTAAACCCGGGCGGCAGGCTGGCCGTCTCGGTTGAATCGCCCTCGGGCGCAAGCAGCGCGGTCACCTGGGTTTGCGCCCCCTTGCGCAATACGCGCGGCGCGCGCAGGAACAGGCTGAGGTTTGGCCCGGTGGTCGCGCTCCCCGCCGGGTGAGCCGGCAGGAGTTGGTCGAGCGGGCCGAGAGGAATCGATTCAAGTGGTGCTGGCGGCGGCCACACCGCCCAGCTCACGAGCAGCAGCCCGGCTGCGAGGAGCGGTGCGCCGACCCACAGCCCCACAGGCGATGATTGTCGTCGCGGACTCACGCGGCGATTATACCCGCGGCCAATTGTGACCTCCCGCTGCCTGTGCTACACTCGCAGCCACCCCTTGGAGGAGGCGCATGAATTATCCCCCCGAGCCGTTCCGCATCAAGATGGTCGAGCCGCTGCGGCGCGTGACGCAGGAGGATCGGGAGCACGCATTGCGCGAGGCCGGGTTCAACGTCTTTGCCCTGCGCGCGGAAGACGTCTATATCGATTTGCTGACCGATTCGGGGACGGGTGCGATGAGCGACCGCCAGTGGGGCGCGGCCCTCACCGGCGACGAATCCTATGCCGGCGCGCGATCGTTCTTCCACCTGGCCGAAGCGATGCGCGAGGTCTTCGGCTTCCGGCACTTCGTGCCCACCCACCAGGGCCGGGCGGCCGAGAACATCCTGTGCGCCGTCCTTCTGCGCCCCGGGCAATACGTGCCGAGCAACATGCACTTCGATACGACTCAGGCCAATGTCCTGGCCCGCGACGGCATTCCCGAGAACCTGGTGATTGCCCTGGCGGCCGATCCGCGCAGCCGCGACCCATTCAAGGGCAACATGGATTTGGGCCGGCTGGAGGAGTTCATCGGGCGGGTGGGCGCCAGCAATATCCCCTTTGGCATGATCACCATCACCAATAACGCCGGCGGCGGGCAGCCGGTGTCGCTCGAGAACCTGCGCGGCGTCAGCGCAATCTACCGGCGCCACGGCATTCCCTTCTATATAGATGCCTGCCGCTACGCCGAAAACGCCTTCTTCATTCGCGAGCGGGAGGCCGGGCAGCAGGGGCGTCCGCTGCGCGATATCGTGCGCGAGATCTTCGCCCTGGCCGACGGAGCTACCATGTCGGCCAAGAAGGATGCGCTGGTCAACATCGGCGGGTTCCTGGCCATGAATGACGACGACGTCTTCCAACGCGTGTGCAACGAGCTGATCCTGCGCGAAGGCTTTCCCACCTACGGCGGGCTGGCGGGGCGCGACCTGGAGGCGATGGCGGTGGGTTTGTTGGAGGGCCTCGACGAAGACTACCTGGCCTACCGGGTCGGGCAGACGCGCTACCTGGGCGAGCGATTGCTGGAGGTCGGCATTCCCATCGTCGAGCCGCCAGGCGGCCACGCCATCTACCTGGATGCCGGTGCGCTCCTGCCTCACATACCCCACGCCGAATTCCCCGGGCAGGCGCTGTGCGTCGAGTTGTATCGCCAGGGCGGAATCCGCGGAGTCGAAATCGGCTCAACCATGTTTGCCCGCTGGGATGCGCATACCGGCGAGATGCACTACCCCGAACTCGAGCTGGTGCGGCTGGCGCTTCCGCGGCGGGTTTACACCCAGGCGCACCTGGACTACGTGGTCAGCGTGGCGGCTCGCGTGCGGGCGGGTCGCGAGGCGTTGCGCGGGCTGCGCCTCACCTATGCGCCACCGCTGCTGCGTCACTTCACCTGCCGCTTCGAACCGCTTTGAGGCACGCACCCAGCATCCCCTCGTCCTGAGCCATTTCGGGGGTGGCCGGCGAGCAGCACCTCCCCGGCCAGATTGCTCGCGGTGAATCGCACCCGGGGCCGCATTGCGGCCCCGGGGGTTCGTCTGCCTTGGTCCGAATTCCTCCACCGAGGGCGCGCGGGAATGAAGCGACCGTCCCTCTTGCGCGTCTGTCAGCCGGTGCCGAACTGGCGATCGCCGGCATCGCCCAGGCCGGGGAGGATGTAGCCCACCTCATTGAGATGATCGTCGACCGCCGCCAGATGGATCGGGATATCCGGGTGTGCCTGCTGCAGGCGGTCGATGCCTTCCGGCGCGCCGATCAACCCGACGAACTTAATCTTCTTGACGCCCCAGTTCTTGATGATGCCGGCGGTGGCCACCGCCGATCCCCCGGTGGCCAGCATTGGGTCGAGGATCAGGCACACCGAAACGCGCGGCTCAAGCGGCAGCTTGTTGTAATACTGTACCGGCTTGAGCGTCTTTTCGTCGCGGTAGATGCCGATGTGCCAGACTTCCGCGCCGGGCAGCATTTCCCACACGCCTTCCACCATGCCCAGGCCCGCGCGCAAAATGGGGATCAGGCCGATCTTCTCGACGACGTCGCGGCACGGGGCCGTGCCCATGGGGGTCTCGACCTGGACAGGTGCGGTAGCCAGGTCCGCCGTGGCCTCGTAGATCAGCAGCAGCGAGATTTCGCGGATGAGTTCGCGGAACTTCTTGGGCTCGGTGCGCTTGTCGCGCAGGCGGGCCAGCTTGGAGGCCACCAGCGGGTGCGGTGAGGGGAAGACCAGGGTCATCGACAGCTCCTGCCGAGAGGAGGTGAGAGCCAGGCGGCGGCGCGCGAGCGCGCAACGCTGAGGGTATTATACCGGCGCGAGGCACCGCGGAGTATAATCGCCCGCATGAGCGAGACGACGCGCGTCGTTTCTGCCAAACCCTCCACCGACGACATGACCGACCCGGCGCTGCGGCCGCGCACGCTGGCGGAGGTCATCGGCCAGGGGCGTCTCAAAGAGAATCTGAGCATCCTCATCGGCGCGGCGCGCGAACGCGGCGACCCCCTCGATCACGTGATGTTCTACGGCCCGCCGGGCCTGGGCAAGACCACCCTGGCCCACGTGCTGGCGCGCGAGATGGGCGTGAACATCCGCATCACCTCGTGGCCGGCCATCGAACGCGCGGGCGACCTGGCGGCCATCCTCACTAACCTCAAAGCCTCCGACGTCCTGTTCATCGACGAAATTCACCGGCTGGGGCGGGCCGTGGAAGAAGTGCTCTACCCGGCGATGGAGGACTTCGCCCTCGACATCGTGCTGGGCAAAGGGCCGAGCGCGCATACCCTTCGCCTGCGGTTGCAGCGCTTCACGGTGGTGGGCGCCACCACGCGCCTGGCACTGGTGAGCGCGCCGCTGCGCGCGCGCTTCGGCGCCGTCTACCGCCTGGACTATTATGATCTGCCGGCGCTGGTGGAGATTTCGCGCCGCGGCGCGGAGCGGCTGGCGGTGCCGATTGATGAGGGCGGGGTGCACGAGATTGCCCGCCGTTCGCGCGGCACGCCGCGCGTCGCCTTGCGCCTCTTGAAGCGCGTGCGCGATTACGCCCAGGTGCGCGCCGACGGGGTGGTGACCGAGGCGGTGGCCGCGCGGGCGCTGGAGATCCTCAACGTCGACGGGCTCGGTCTCGACGACATCGACCGCCGCGTGCTGCAGACGATCATCGAGAAGTATTCCGGCGGGCCGGTGGGGCTGGCAACCATTGCCGCTTCCATCAGCGAAGAGCCGGAAACGATCATGGACGTGTACGAGCCCTATCTCCTGCAACTGGGTTTCCTCGACCGCACGCCCCAGGGCCGGGTGGCCACGCGCCGCGCCTACGAGCACTTGAGCATTCCCTACCCCGAAGAAGGCCAGGCCAAGCTGCTGTAATCCGAGCGGTGGGCTTGAGCCTGGCCGGGCGCTGCGCCTTCGGCACGCGACGAGGTTCGCGAAGCATGAACGACCTGACAACGCTGGCCAAGGTCTTGCTTGCGCTGGGACTCGTCCTGGCGGCAGTGGGCGGTGGCCTGTGGTTGCTCGGGCGCTTGGGCGTGCCTCTCGGCCGCTTGCCGGGCGACCTGCGTTTCGAGATCGGCGGCGTGAGCTGCTTTGTGCCCCTGGCAACATCTATCCTAGTTTCGCTCGTGCTCACGATCGTGCTCAATCTCATCGTGCGGATGCGCCGATAGCTGCGGCCGGCGCGGCTTGGCTCGCCGTT
>JAPLGX010000018.1 GCA_026389925.1 Chloroflexota bacterium | reverse complement strand
CTGGGCGATGGGGATCACGCAATCCACCCACGGCGTGGACAATGTCTTCTCGCTGTCGAACCTGGCCCTCCTGGCGGGCCATCTGGGACGGCCCGGCACCGGCCTCAACCCGCTGCGCGGTCAAAACAACGTGCAAGGCGCCTGCGACATGGGCGGGCTGCCGAATGTGTACTCCGGCTACCAGGCGGTGGCCGACAAGGCCGTGCGCGAGAAATTCGCCGCTGCCTGGGGCGCGGATGAATTGCCCACGGCGGCCGGTCTGACCGTGACCGAGATCATGGACGCCGCGCTGCAGGGCAAGATCCACGCGCTGTACATCATGGGTGAGAACCCGCTCCTCACGGATCCCAACCTCCACCATGTGCGCCAGGCGCTCGAGAAACTTGATCTGCTCGTCGTGCAGGATATCTTCTTGAATGAGACCGCCGAGCTGGCGCATGTCGTGCTGCCCGGCGCCTCCTTCGCCGAGAAGGGCGGGACGTTCACCAACACCGAACGCCGCGTCCAACTCCTGCACCAGGCCCTGGAGCCGCTGGGCCAGGCGCAGGCGGACTGGAGAATCCTGTGTCAGCTCGGTGAACGGCTGGCTCGTTCGCTTGGCATTGCGCCCAAGCCTGCCACGAACCCTGCCGTGCGGACCGTAACCGACTGGGGCTATGCCAGTCCCGCGGACGTGTGGGCGGAAGTCTCCGCGCTCACGCCTTCCATGGCAGGTATCAGTCACGCCCGCCTGGAGAAGGGAGGCCTGCAGTGGCCGTGCCCGAACGCTGAGCATGCTGGCACACCCATCCTCCACACAGCGCAGGTCGCCCGTGGGCGAGGGCGCTTTATGCCCATCACCTACCGCGGTCCGGCCGAGCAGGCCGATGACGAGTACCCGCTCATCCTCTCGACCGGGCGCATCCTCTTCCACTGGCACGGCGGGACGATGAGCCGCCGGTCGGCCGGGCTGGAGACGCTCGCCCCGGCCGCGGAGGTGGAGGTCAATCCGATCGATGCCAAACGCCTGGGATTTGCTGATGCCGAGCTGGTCGAAGTCGCTTCTCGCCGCGGGAAGATCCGCGCTCAGGCGCGGCTGACCGAGCGATCGCCCCAGGGCATCGTTTTCGCCACGTTCCACTATGCGGAAGCGGCGGTCAACCTGCTGACGCTGGATGCGGTCGACCCGGTGGCGAAGATCCCCGAATACAAGGTCTCTGCGGTCAACATCCGGCCGGTGCGTGGGAAGCGCGGCGCATCCCGAAAGTAGCCCATCCTTCCCACTTGGACCTAAGGAGGCTTTCGCCCCGT
Source organism: Chloroflexota bacterium (assembly GCA_026389925.1). GTDB lineage: Bacteria > Chloroflexota > Anaerolineae > Anaerolineales > RBG-16-64-43 > RBG-16-64-43. The sequence goes on along the minus strand of JAPLGX010000018.1, from coordinate 5,036 downwards.
GGGCGAAAGCCTCCTTGTTCTTCCGCATGGGCAGGCGCAGCACATAAGGGATCGCGCGTGTCTGGATTGCCTGAGGCCTCGACAGGGCTTGGTGTCAGGCAATGGGGCCGTCGACAATGCCCTAGGGTGAATAACCTAAGTGATGAAAGTCAACTGATTTCCAGTATGCTTCCACTCCCCGATTCCCGGCCATTCAATTATATTATTGTCTACCATACTTCTCTGATAAACATGCCTATTTGGGATAGGTTCAGGACCCAACTCCGACTGAGACTGGCGCGCATGCCGATGCTGGGCCGGTTGTTCATCGGCAACTCGCTGGTGATCATCGTCGGTGCCATCGTCGGTACGCTCGTCACCAGCCACGTGGCTGGCCTGAACATCGAGGCGGATACCGGGTTGATCCTGCTCTTCGCCTCGATTGGCGTGGCGCTCAGCCTGGGCGTTAACTTTTGGCTCACGCGGGCGACGCTTCGCCCATTGCATGACCTGGTCAGCGATGTCGAGCACATTCAGGAGGGCCAGACGGCCACCCGGGTACGCACGCTGGCGGGGTCGGACCCGGATGCAGGCCGCCTGGCGCAGGCGATCAACTCGATGCTCGACCGCCTTGAGCGCCGGACGCTTGAATTGCGTGCATTGAACGACCGTGTGATTTCGGCGCAGGAAGAGGAACGCAAGCGCATCGCGCGCGGAATGCACGACGACACCGGCCAGGCTCTCTCCACCTTGATCATCAGCCTGGAGCGCATGCAGGGGCTCGTGCCGGCCGAAGCGCCGGAGCTTCGCGAGCGCATCACCGCGACTCGAGAGATCGCGACGCGCACGCTCGAGGATTTGCGGGGCGTGGTCTATGGCCTGCGCCCGACGATGCTCGATGATCTCGGCCTGGCGCCGGCCATCCGCTGGTACGCCCGGTCACAACTCGAAGAGGCGGGCACCCGACTCGTGCTGCTTCTGCCGGATGGCCTGGGAAGGGCCACCCCGGAGGTCGAAACGACCCTCTTCCGCATCGCGCAAGAGGCGGTCAACAACATCAAGCGTCATGCCGCCGCCCACCGGGTGACCATCGAACTGGGCGAGACGCCGGGTTGGCTCGAATTGCGGGTGGAAGACGACGGGCGAGGCTTCGATGTGGCCCGCGCCGCGCAGGAAGCTCTGCGCCTGCGGCGCTTCGGGCTGATGGGCATCAAAGAGCGGGTGGACCTGGTGGGGGGCAGCCTCGTGGTGGATTCGCAGCTGGGCCGCGGCAGCCGATTGCTCGCCCGAATACCGGCCGAAGCGCGGATGGAGACTTAGCCCATGGATACGATTCGCGTGCTGCTCGCGGACGATCACACCGTGCTGCGCGAGGGGATCCGCGCCCTGCTGGAGGACCAACCCGACATGAGCGTGGTGGGGGAAGCCGAGGATGGGCGCATGGCGGCTCACCTGGCCGCCGAACTTCGCCCGGATGTGGTGCTCATGGACATTGCCATGCCGCGTCTCAACGGCCTGGAAGCCACGCGTCAGATCAAACGCGACCACCCGGAGGTGGCAGTGCTCATGCTGACCATGCACGACAATGAGGAGTACGTGCGTCAGGTCCTTGCGGCGGGTGCGTCGGGCTACGTCCTCAAGCGAGCCGCGGCCAGCGAACTCGTGGCGGGCATCCGCGCTGTTCACCGCGGTGAAGCCTGGCTCTCGCCCGGCATCACCCGCGTTCTGATCCAGGATCTGATTGGGCGCGATAGCGGTCAACACGAGGCCGCGGGCGACGACCTGACGCCGCGCGAGAGGGAGGTGCTCCAGCTCATCGCCGAGGGCCACACGAGCAAAGAGATCGCCGGGATGCTCAGCCTGTCGGTCAAGACGGTGCAAGCCCACCGCGCAAGCCTCATGCAGAAACTTGACCTGCACGACCGAGGCGACCTGATCAAGTACGCCATTCAAAAGCGGATTATCGAGGTCTGAGTTAGATCGTGAGCGAACACTGTTTGGCCACCGCCGGAATTCAGACTCAGGCGGTGGCCTTATGTTTGTTTATGAATGCCGTTGCGCGCTTTTGTAAGGCTCGCCTGATGGCAATATAGGGTGTGGACCCGACCCCTTCTCGGGCGGCCGCCAGATGCCCCTGCTTGTGGCCCGGGCTACAATGGTGCTGCAGGGTTCCACGAACACGTGAGCCCCTGATTCTGGTTAGCCCGCAAGAGAGGACGGCGTGGAGAAAACCCTCACCTGCGAAGTCCAATCCCTTTCTGGCGAAGCGCTCGAGTTGTGCTACCACTGCCACAAGTGCACGGCAGGATGTCCGGTGGTTGAGGCCATGACCTACGGGCCCGACCGCATTCTGCGCATGATCTTGCTCGAACAGGACGACGAGATACTGCGCAGCAAGGACATCTGGCTGTGCGCCGGGTGTTACACCTGCGCCACGCGCTGCCCCAACGACATCGACATCGCCGCGGTCATGGACGCGCTGCGGCAGATCGCTGTTGCGCGCGGCATCCCGGCCGGTGAGCGCGACGCGCTGCTCTTCCACCGCCTGTTTCTGGGCGTGGTGCAGCGATTGGGGCGGTCGCACGAGGCGGCGATGTTGGGTCTCTTCAAGATCCTCTCGCACGTCCCCATCTACAAAGACATGGACTCGGGTGCCAGGCTCTTCCTGCGCGGCAAGGTGCCCGTGCTGCCCGGCAATACCCGCTCTGCCGCAGAAGTGCAGCAGATATTTAAACGGAGTCACTAGGTGGAATACTCATATTACCCCGGTTGCAGCGCGCATTCCACCGGCTTGGAGTTCGGCCTCTCCACCGAGGCGACATTCCACTACCTTGGGCTGAAGCTGAACGAACTTCCGGATTGGAATTGCTGCGGCGCGACCTCCGCCCATTCGCTGAACCACACGCTTTCGCTCGCCCTTCCGGCGCGCAATCTGGCCCTGGCGCAGAAAGCACAGCGCGACCTGGTCATCCCGTGTGCGGCCTGCTACAACCGCCTGCGCTCGGCCGACCACGCGATGCGCCGCGATCCGCAAGTGCGTGCGGAAATCGAAGCGGCGGCGGGCATGACATATACCGGCGCGGTGGCCATCCGTCCGCTGCTGGCGGTGGTGGCCGAAGACGTCGGCCTGGCCGCGCTGCGACAGCACGTCGTGCGGCCGCTCGCCGGGCTGAAGGTTGTCTCCTACTACGGCTGTCTTCTCGTCCGGCCGCCGGCGGTGGTGCAGTTCGACAACCCGGACGACCCGCAGGTGATGCCAGCCATCGTGCGCAGCCTGGGTGCGGAGGTTCTGCCCTGGTCGCACGCCACCGATTGCTGCGGGGGAGGGATATCGCTGACCCGCGCCGACATCGTCGCCTCGCTCGTGGGCAAGCTTGCCGGGCGAGCACGCGAGGCCGGGGCGCAGGCGTTCGTCTCGGCCTGCCCGCTGTGCCAGATGAACTTGGAAATGCGCCAGCACGGCACGCACAAACTGCCCTCGTTCTACTTCACCGAACTCATGGGCTTGGCCTTTGGGCTGCCCGAGGCCGAGAAGTGGTGGACCAAGCACCTTATCGATCCTCGGCGGTATGCAGGCCAGCCTCGACCTGGCGGAATCCGGCCTCAAGGTGTACATGGTGGAGGCTGCCGACTCCATCGGCGGCAAGATGGCCCAGCTCGATAAGACCTTCCCCACCAACGACTGCGCCATGTGCATCATGTCGCCCAAGCTGGTAGAGGTCGGACGCCATCTCAACATCGAACTCCTGAACTGCGCGGAGGTGGAAGGGCTCTCGGGCGAGCCGGGCAATATGACGGTACGCATTCGCCAGCACGCGCGTTATGTCGACCTCAAGAAATGCACGGGATGCGGCGACTGCGCGGCCGCCTGCCCGATCTCGCTGCCTGATGAGTTCAACGGCGGGCTCTCGCAACGCAAAGCCATCTACAAGCCATACCCACAGGCCATTCCGAATGCCTTCGCCATACAGAAGGTGGGGGTGGCGCCGTGCCGCGACGCGTGCCCGATCCATCAGCGGGCTCAAGGCTACGTGGCGCTGGTGGCGGAAGGCCGCTACGCGGATGCCTACCGCACGATCATCGACGACAACCCGTTCCCCTCAATCTGCGGGCGGGTATGCAATCATCGCTGCGAGGAGGCCTGCAATCGCGCCCAGGTGGACGCCGCGGTGAACATCATGGGCGTCAAGCGCTTCGTCGCAGACTGGGCTTGGCGCCACTGGGATGAGGTGGACAAAGTCCTCTCCAAGCCGAGCGGCGAGGCCGCCAAGGAAGGCCAGCCGCTGCCCTTGGCGGGCAAGCGGGTGGCCGTGGTGGGCTCCGGACCGGCTGGCCTGACGTGCGCACAGGATTTGGTGCGCCAGGGCGCAGGGGTGACAGTCTACGAGGCGCTCTCGGTGCCGGGCGGCATGATGCGCGTGGGTGTGCCGGCGCATCGCCTGCCGCGAGAGGTCATCCAGCGGGAGATCGATCGGATCGTGGGGCAGGGGGTGGACCTGCAGCTCAACCACAAAATCGAGAATGTCGAAGCCTTGCTCGACGACCACCAGGCGGTCTTTGTCGCGATCGGCGCGCACGGCGGAGTCAAGCTGCCCATCCCGGGCAACGACCTGCCGCAGGTGATGATGGCGACCGACTTCCTGCGCGACACAAGCCTGAGCCCGGAAGTGCCGGCCGGGAAGCTTCGTGGCAAGCGCGTGCTGGTGCTGGGCGGCGGCAACGTTGCCATCGACAGCGCGATGTCGGCTCTGCGCCTGGGCGCCTCGTGGGTGGGCATGACCTGCCTCGAACCGCGCGAGAAGATGCCGGCGCATGCCTGGGAATTGCAGGAGGCGCTCGATGAATCGATCGAGGTCTTCCCGGCGCGCACCTTCAAGGAAGTGACCCAGGAAGGCGGCCGGGTGACCGGCGTGCGTTCCGCGCAGATCAACTTCCGTGGGTTTGTTGATGGACGGCCGGACTTTGACGAATTGCCCGGCACCGAAGAGGTGCTCGCCGCCGACGTTGTCATCTTCGCTATCGGTCAAAAGCCGACGTCGGAGGTTCTGACTCGCGCC
>JAPLGX010000346.1 GCA_026389925.1 Chloroflexota bacterium | reverse complement strand
GCCGCGCCACACGCGCCGCACCTTCGCATCGTGAATCAGATGGGCGCGCAAGAATCCGGCGCAGCGTTCAGCCGCCGCGGCCAGGTCCGCACGCTCGAGCATGCGCGCACCCAAGGTGAGTGCAGCCAGCCCCAACCCATTCTACGCTGCCACCACTTTGTCGTCGCGCGCCGGCGCTGCGCGGCGGCCGCGCGCGGCGACCAGCTTCGCGTTCAGGTCTTGCAGGCGGGTGGAGTCGGCCGATGACAGGCGCGCGGCAGCAGTGGCTTGCTCTGGCGAATGCGCCAGCCGCAGAATAGATCGGCCGTCGAATGTACCCTGTGCGCCGACTCCGTACCTCTCGGCTGCCCACTCTGCGTCGTCTCCGAGAATATCCTTGAATTCCTCAAACGACCAAGCGTCGTAGCGCCCCTCCTCGCCTTGCGAGTCGGCATCCAGCGACGAGGCAAGCCCCCCTTCGTCCAGCATGAGCTCGCGCACGACGAAATCGAGAATCGCCTCGGCCGTACGCCGGAACTCCGAATCGCCCGAGGCCTGCCATCCGCGCAAGTAAGCCCGCGTGAGCAGCGCCTGGTCATAGAGCATCTTCTCGAAGTGCGGAACGTGCCAGGACCGGTCGGTGGCGTATGGGTGGAACCCGCCGCCCACCTGGTCGAACATCCCGCCGCGCGCCATGGCTCTCAGCGTGCGCTGCGCGAGGTCGAGCGCCAGCCTGTCTCCGCCGCGGCGGTGCCGGCGGAGCAGGAACTCAATTGCCAGAGGCTGAGGGAACTTGGGCGGGTCCCCCCATCCGCCCCACTCCATGTCGAAGCCGTTGAGCAGATTTTCGAGCGCGTGCTGCAGGAGGGCGGGGTCGGCCGCCCGGGCGCGGAGGCGATGCTGCCCTGGCGGGCGATGCCGGCACGCAGCGCTTCGCCACTCTCCATCACCTGTGCGCGCCGCGTGCGCCAAGCCTGCGCAACGCCCTCAAGCACTTGACGGAAAGGAAGGTAACCCGTGACGCGGTTCGGGCGGGAAGTAGGTTCCGCCGTAGAACGGATCGCCCGCCGGCGTCAGGAAGACCGAGAGGGGCCAGCCGCCTTGCCCGGTGAGGGATACCGCCGCGTCCATATAGATCGAATCCAGGTCCGGCCGCTCTTCGCGGTCCACCTTGATCGGGACGAAGACGCGATTGAGCAGATCGGCAATGGCCGGGTCTTCGAAAGATTCGTGCGCCATCACGTGACCCCAGTGACAGGCGGCGTAGCCAATCGAAAGGAAGATCGGCCGGTCCTGGCTCTTCGCCTTGCGCAATGCGGTCTCGCCCCACGGCAGCCACTCCACCGGGTTATGGGCGTGCTGCAAGAGGTAGGGCGAGGCGCTGTCAATGAGGGCGTTGGGCATCGGATCACATCAATCGGCGAAGTGTGCCACAAACCCATCGATTTGACTAGACTTCGGCGGCTGATCACTGCACTGGTTCACATCGCGGGCCGCATAGCGTATACTCGGCCAATCTCCTGTGAGCAGCCAGGGTCATGACTTCTTCCGCCGACAGCATCACCACCCTGCTCTTCGATCTGGATGACACGCTCTATCCTCCCTCCAGCGGCGTATGGCAGGCCATTGGCGAGCGCATCAACCGCTTCATGGCGGAACGGGTGGGCATTCCGGCTGAGCGCGTCGCCGCATTGCGCGAACAGTATTTCGTGGCGTTCGGCACCACCCTCAACGGGCTGCGGGCCAATCACGGGGTGGACCCAGACGAGTACCTGGCCTTCGTCCACGATATCCCGCTCGACCGGCTGCTGGCGCAGGACCTTCAACTTCAGGCCATGCTGGCTCGCCTGCCGCAGCGCAAGGTCATCTTCAGCAACGCCGACCGCGCCCATGCGGGCCGAGTTCTCGAGCGCCTGGGTGTCGCGCACAACTTCGAACAGATCATCGATATCCATTCGCTGGGTTACATCAACAAACCCGATCTCGATGCCTACCGGCGGGCGCTGGCTCTGCTCGGGACTGCGAGTGCGCAAGAATGCGCGATTATAGACGACCAACTCCGCAACCTGTTGCCCCCCAAGGCGCTCGGCATGCGCACCGTGTGGGTGCATCCGGCCGGCGGCGAACCAGGCGCCGATTACCACATCCGATCAATACTCAATCTGCCCGCCTGCCTCACCTAACGAGGCTGGCGTCTTATCTTGTTCTAACCGACCTGTGGTAGGCTGACTCGCGGGATTTGCAGCCGGCAAGCGCCTTCGCTCTCGCGTCTTCGCGCGCCGAGGCGCCGCTCATCAGGGAAAGAGCCGTTTATGCGCCGATCGACGATAAGGATCCTTCTGTGGCTGGTTGTCACGGTGGGCCTGGTGGCGTCAGCCACCGGCGCCGGATTTGTCGCAGGCCGCACCTCGCTCGAATGGCTGCCGAACCTGCCCGGCTTGCCTTCCGCTGCCTCGCTCGCGCAAAGCTCGGCGGGCCAGGCGGGCACGCCCAAGGCGCTCGGCGTTCTGTTTGCCCCATTCTGGGAAGCGTGGGACATCGTCAACAAGCAGTATGTCGACCAGCCGCTCGATCAGGCCAAGCTCGTCGGCGGCGCCATCCGGGGCATGATTGACGCCATCGGAGACAAGCATTCTTCTTATATGGACCCGGACGAGTACCGCCGGGCAAATGCTCCGCTGGAGGGCGGCTACGAAGGCATCGGCGCCGAAGTGGACATCACCGGCGACTATGTCGAGGTAATCTCTACCTTCCCCGAATCACCGGCCGAGAAAGCCGGCCTGCGAACCGGGGATGCCTTCGTCCGCGTGGACGGCGAGGACATGACCGGGATCAACGGCAACGAAGTGGTTCGCAAGATCCTCGGGCCGGCGGGAACAACCGTGCGACTCAGCGTGCAGCGGGAGGGCGAGGCCCACCTGCTCGAATTCGAACTGGTGCGGGCGCGCATCGCGATCCCTAGCATGGAAGCGCACATACTGAAAGAGGGCATCGCCTACGTCCGCCTTTACACCTTTGCCGACGAAACGGGCAGCGACCTGCGCCAGGCGCTGCAGAACCTGCTCGCCACCAAACCCACCGGCCTCATCCTGGACTTGCGCGGCAACCCGGGCGGCTCCCTGCAAGCATCGGTGGAGGTCGCCTCCCAATTCCTGAGCCAAGGCCAGACCGTGCTCATCGAGCAGTACGGCGATGGCTCACGCCAAACCATCTCGAGCCTGCGCGGCGGGTTGGCGACCGATATCCCGCTCATTGTGCTGGTCGACCGCGGCTCGGCCTCGGCCTCCGAGGTCGTTGCCGGGGCCATTCAGGACCTCCACCGCGCCCGGCTCGTGGGCGAAGCGACCTATGGCAAGGGCTCAGTGCAGAACTGGATTCCGCTCAAGAACGACCAGGGCGCGGTGCGTATCACCATCGCGCGTTGGCTGACGCCTGACGGCCGGCAGATTGCGGAGGTCGGGTTGACGCCGGATGTGGTCGTGCCGCTGACCGATGAGGACCATAGCGCCGGGCGCGATCCGCAGCTCGAAAAAGCGATTGAACTTCTCAGCGCACAGCCTTCTTGAGAAAGGAGACTCCCATGTTGTTCTACGATCCTTTCTACCTGCTGTTCATGGTGCCGGCCTTTCTGCTGGTCTTCATTGCCCAGGTGCGCGTTAGCCGTGCCTATTCCAAGTGGGGGCGGATCCCCAACAGCCGCTCGATGACAGGTGCCGACGCGGCCACGCGCCTCCTGGCGTACGGCGGCCTGGGTGATGTGCGCCTGGAGGGCACGCGCGGCCAACTGACCGACCACTACGATCCGCGATCGAACACCCTGCGCCTTTCGGCAGGCGTTGCGCAGGCGCCCTCCGTGGCGGCGCTCGCCATCTCGGCGCACGAGATCGGCCATGCCCTGCAGGACCGCGAGGGCTACTATCCTCTTCGACTGCGCGCCGCGCTCGTCCCAGCAGCCAACATCGGATCGTACCTGGGCTGGATCTTGATCATGGTGGGTCTTTTCCTGCGCATGGTGCCGCTCGCCTGGCTGGGCGTCGGGGCATTCGGCCTGGGCGCCGTTTTCGCGCTGGCCACTCTGCCGGTCGAGTTCAACGCTTCGGCCCGCGCGCGCCGCCTGCTGGCGGAGAGCGGCCTGCTCGCCAGCGAAGAGGAGACACGCGGGGTGAACGCCGTGCTGGATGCAGCCGCTCTCACCTACGTTGCGGCACTGGCGACAGCCGTGCTCCAGCTCCTGTACTACGTGCTGCTGATCGGGGGGATTGGCCGGCGCCGCAATTGAGGCGATGCGCAGTTGACCCCGAGCGCATACGCGCCCCCGCGCGTGCCCTGCCCGATTGACACACGACACGCGGACCCGGTGGCCCGGGTCCGCACTAGTTCCCCCGAACCGCGTCCTTCGCTTGTTTCGACTAATCTCATCTACGCGGGATAAATTGACCATGCGCCCAGCGAGCACGAGGCGGACTGGCGCAACACGCACCTCGTCGTGTCACGACGCAGAGCAGTCAGCGATGGTCGGCCATGACAATCCGGCCTCGCGCACGAAGCCCTCGAATGACAGAGGTGGTCTGTGCAGGTTCTGCTTGCCGCCGCACCTGATGGTTCGAGAGTGCGGATGCGATGGCCCCTCTTCTCCTCCTTAGACAGCCTGTCCCCTGGTGACATACCACCCCACCGCTTGTGACCTTTGTCACTCCAATTAGGCAGGGTGTGGTGCGACCATCATTCTGGGTAGGTTGGGCCTGGTCAACCCGGTCAAACCCGATGTTGTTGCCTGGGAATCGTTGGCTTGCTTCGTTGCCAACATCCCGAATTACCCAACGGGATAATTCGGGATGTCCGTAACAAGCCCTCGATCTCCCCTCGCCAAGACCTGATGGAGGTGCGCCTTGACTGCTGCGACCGCAGAAGCCTCCCACGCCTGCGCAAGCTCGGCGAACGCGTTCCTGCACGAAGTCATTGCCAAGACGCCGGGCGGGGAGACTCTCACCAAGTGCATCCAGTGCGCGACCTGCGGCGGATCGTGCCCTTCCGGCCCCGACATGCAGCACACCCCGCGGCAGATCTTCGCCCTCATCCGGGCCGGTGAGCGCGAGACAGTGCTGCGGAGCAACACACCCTGGTACTGCGTCTCGTGCTACTACTGCACTGTCCGTTGCCCCCAGGAAATCCACGTCACCGACATCATGTACACGCTCAAACGGATGGCCGTGCAGGCCAAACTCTACGACGATTCGACAGCCCCAGATTTTTCCAAGACCTTCATCATGTGGGTGGAGGACTTTGGCCGGGCGTTCGAGCTCGGGCTGATGGGCGTGCACATGCTGAAGCACAACCCCTTCGGCGTCTTCAAGCTGGGCGACATGGCCGCGGGCATGGTCAGCAAGGGGCGCATGGCCTTTGCGCCTTCGCGCATCAAAGGGCTGGACGGGCTCAAACGGATTCTCGCGAAGGCCAAGGAGCTGGAGGTGTCGGCATGAGGTACAGCTACTTCCCCGGCTGCTCGCTCGAAAAGAACGCCCATGCCTACCACCAGTCGACGCTGGCCGTGGCCAAGCCGCTGGGCCTGGAGCTGGTGGAAATTGAGGACTGGAACTGCTGCGGCGCAACCGAGTACATCTCGCTCAACCTGACGGCGGCCTACGCGCTTGTTGCGCGCAATCTGGCACTTGCCGCCCGCACCGACGGTCTCAAGACGCTCGTGGCCCCGTGCAGTGCGTGCTACCTCAACTTGACCAAGGTGGACAAGAGCATGGGCGAAATCCCCGCCCTGGCCAAGCGCGTCAACACGGCGCTGGCCGAGGCGCAGCTGGCCTATACCCCGGGCAGCATCAAGCCGCGCCACCTGCTGGATGTGATCTACAACGACGTTGGCTGCGAGGCGCTGGCCGGCAAGGTGACCCGCCCGCTCACCGGGCTGCGCATCGCACCCTACTACGGGTGTTTCATCGCCCGTCCGGGATACGTCAAGGTCGACGACCCCGAGGCGCCCATGATCCTGGACCACCTGCTCAAGGCGCTCGGCGCGGAGGTTGTCGATTACCCGATGAAGGCCAGCTGCTGCGGCGGGCACATGACGCAGATCAGCGAGGCCACCGGCTTTGAGATGATCCGCCGCCTGGTCAAGGGAGCGGCCGACCGCGAGGCCGACCTGATCGTCACCATTTGCCCGATGTGCCAGCTCAACCTGGATGCCTTCCAGGGGGCGATGAACCGCCACTTCGGCTCGGCGTATCACCTCCCGGTGCTTTACTTCACGCAGATGATCGGGCTGGCGATGGGCCTGCCGATGCGCGAACTTGGGATCGGCGATGAACTGGTGGACTCACGCCCGGCCCTGTCGCGGATCGGATCCGAAATGGCCGCCGCCGTGGCGGCCGAGCCTCGCCGGCCGCGCAAAGACGACAAAGCCTTGCCCATGCCTGCCCCACTGAAGCAAGCGTAGGAGAGCGCGCCATGAGCGAAGAAGTGCGCATAGGTGTTTACATCTGCCACTGCGGCAGCAACATCGCCGGGACGGTGGACGTTGAGGAAGTGGCGCGCTGGGCGGCGAACCTGCCCAAGGTGGTCGTCTCCCGCGACTACAGGTTCATGTGCTCGAGCCTCGGGCAGGAGATGATCGAGAAGGACATCAAGGAGAAGGGGGTCAACCGCGTGGTGGTGGCCTCCTGCACGCCCCTTCTGCACGAGCCCACCTACCGCAACGTATTGGCGCGCGCCGGGCTGAACCCTTACTTCTTCGAGATGGCCAACATCCGCGAGCAGGTCTCGTGGGTGACGACCGATCACAAGGAGGCTACGCTCAAGGCCGAGGCGCTCGTGGCCGCGGCCGTCGGACGCGTGGCCTGGCATCAGGCGCTCGAGCCGCTCTTTGTGCCCATCGACCCCAACGTGCTGGTGGTCGGCGGAGGCATCACGGGCATCCAGGCTACGCTCGAGATTGCCGACGGCGGCCACCACGTCTACCTGGTGGAGCGCGAGCCGTCCATCGGCGGCCACATGGCGCAGCTCGACAAGACCTTCCCCACCCTCGACTGCTCGGCCTGCATCCTCACCCCCAAGATGTTCAACGTCGGCAACCACAAGAACGTGACCCTGCTAACCTGGAGCGAGGTGGAGAAGGTCGACGGCTACATCGGCAACTTCACCGTCACGATCCGCAAGCGCGCCCGCTACATCGACGAGGCACTGTGCACTGGATGCGGGGTGTGCACGGAGAAGTGCCCTAAGAGAGTGGTTGACGATGTGTTCGAGGCCGGGGTCGGATACCGCAAGGTGGTGTACCGCCCGTTCCCTCAGGCCGTGCCCAAGTACCCGGTGATCGACCGGGCCAACTGCACCTTCTTCCAGAAGGGAACCTGCAAGGCGTGCGAGAAGTTCTGCCCCACCGGCGCCATCAAATTCAACCAAGAGGACGAGCTGCTGACGGTCAAGGTCGGCAACATCATCCTGGCAACGGGATGGGATCTGTTTGATGCGCGACGGATTCCGCAGTACGGCTACGGCCGGCTGCCCAACGTCTTCTCGAGCATGGAGTTCGAGCGGCTTTCCAACGCCGCCGGGCCGACCGGCGGGAAGATCGTGCTGCGCGATGGGGTCACCGTTCCCAAGAGCGTGGGCATCCTCCACTGCGTGGGCAGTCGCGACAAGCACTACAACAACTACTGCTCGGCCATCTGCTGTATGCAGTCGCTCAAGTTCGCCCACCTGGTGCACGAGAAGACCGGCGCCCAGGTGCACAACTTCTACATCGACATCCGCACGCCGGCCAAGGCCTACGACGAGTTCTATCAGCACATCCTGGAGGAGGGCACCATCTTCGTCCGCGGTAAGGTGGCCGAGGTGACCGACACGGCCCGCACCCCGGAGGAAGAAGGCAAGCTCATCGTCCAGGTGGACGACTCGCTGGCCGGGATGCAGCGGCGCATCCCGTTCGACATGGTCATCCTCTCGGCCGGCCTTGAGCCTCGTCACGACTCGAAAGAAGTGGCGATCAAGTTCGGCATTTCGTGCAGCGCCGACCGCTGGTTTATCGAAAAGCACCCCAAGCTGGACCCGGTGGCCACCATGACCGATGGCATATTCATCGCGGGCTGCTGCCAGGGACCCAAGGACATACCGGATACGGTGGCGCAGGCATCAGCGGCGGCGGCCAGGGTGCTGGCCCTCATCATCAAGGGCAAGGTGGAGATCGAGGCCGATACCGCCTTTATAGACGAGGCAAAGTGTTCGGGTTGCAGGGTATGCAACCTGCTCTGCCCCTACAGCGCCATCTCGTACATCGAGAAGGATAAGGTCTCGCGCGTCAACGAGGCGCTCTGCAAGGGCTGCGGCACCTGCGTGGCAGGATGCCCAAGCGGGGCCATCATACACCGGCATTTCAC
>JAPLGX010000370.1 GCA_026389925.1 Chloroflexota bacterium | reverse complement strand
CCCGCCTGGCCGTTGGGGCTGAAGGCACCCCAAATGAAGATGACGCCGAAAAAGAGCAGGATGGCTGCCGCGATGTAGGCAATAATCTTTCCAGCGCTCATGGGATCCTCCGTGTGCGATTAGTCTATCACCACTTGCTGATCCTGCAGGGCGCGCATGGCCCAATTGGGATCTCCGTTCCCATTTACGTAGAAGAAGTGCATGAGGTTGCACTGTGCAGGCGGCCAACTTTGTGTGAGGTAGTGAGACGGAAGCCGGCGCAGGGTGGTGCGGGCCGACGGCTCATATAATGGAAGCGCGGGCGGGGACGGCCCACGTCGCCCGCGATGAGGATCCCCATGGCTGATCGACTCTCCGAACTCATTCGCCGGGATGCACAAGACGCGTTACGCGAAGGCTGGGCGTGCGAAATCGCCGGGCGCGAGATCTACTGCCTGGTTGAGACCAGCTCCACGAATCACGTCGCGCTGAATCTGGCGCGGCAGGGCGCGCTGGAGGGCACGGTTGTGGTGGCCGATGCGCAAAGCGCAGGGCGAGGACGGCTGGGGCGCGCGTGGCTCGCGCCGCCGGGCACGAGCCTGTTGTTCTCGATCGTCTTGCGTCCGCGGCCCGGGCCGCCGCCCTTCCAGACGGTCATGGCCGTGGCCCTGGGCGTCGTGCGCGGCCTCGCCGCCGGCACCGGCCTGGAGGCGAGCCTCAAGTGGCCCAACGACCTGCTGCTTGGCGGGCGCAAGGCCGGCGGGCTGCTGGCCGAGGGCGAGGCGGAGGAGGGAGGCTTTGGATTCATGGTGGTCGGGGTGGGCCTCAACGTAAATTTCTACCCGCGACGTGTGGCTGGCATCCCCGCTGAGGCGACCAGTATCTTGGAGGTGTTGGTGCGAGAGGTGGATCGCTGCGCGCTGCTGCGTCACATCCTTCAAGCGGTGGATGAGGAATACGCCCTATTCCGCCGGGGCGTTTCGCCGCATGCGCGCTGGGCCGAGGCGTTGGCGACGCTCGGCAAGGAGGTGGTTGTGGAACTTGCCGGCGATCGGATTCGCGGGCGGGCCGAACGGGCGGATGAGAATGGGGCCTTGTGGATTCTTGAGCCGGGGGGCAGCCATCGGCGGATACTCGCCGGAGATGTGACTCACCTGCGCACGGTGGGTTAGCCGCCATTCGGGGCCGCATCCAAGACTCCTGACTCAACCAGAGCGGGCCACCCTAAGGGGCCCCGCTCGTTTTCCCGACGACCCTCTTTCCTCGCCTGCCCTCGGTTTGGGGCTCATGGCGGGGGCATCAAAACCGTGTCGATCGTGTGCAGGACCAGGCGCTTGATCTGGAAGTCGGGCAGCAAGATGAATTCGCCGTTGACCGTAAAGCGCTTGGCCTCCTCCTCATGGGTCGTGAGCAGCCCGCCCTGCAGGGATGTCAGACTCGAGACCTGCGGCAGGAGGCCGGTGGTCCACTGGCCTTCGACGATGTGGTATTCCGGCTTGGCCGTGTGGTCGAAAGCCGGCGAGTCGCGCGGGACAGTCCATGAGCGATCCCATCCGCGGCGGGCGCAGTACAGGACATGCAGTTCAAATTGTGGGTCGTCGGCCAGGGCACGGAAGAGCGGGATGCGATACGGCAGGATCTCATGATTGAGGATGACCAGGCGCGGTCGCATCATGGGCAGTCAGGAGATCGGCGCGACCGGAGCTCCCACGATGCGATCGGGCGGCCATGCACCCGAAGCGGGATAAGCGCGGCCTGACGCGAAGGGGCTTGCCCGGCTCGTCTCGGATCCTACCTGAGGCGTGCCCTCGATCCTTGGGGCACCGCGGTGCATATGAGGCTGACGCCGAGGCTCGCCGCCGGAACGGGTCTCAACGTTGCGGTGCCGATCCGCTTTCCGCTGCAAGGCCGTTCTCGGGACGGATAAACCCGCGCTCCTTGAGAAACTCGAGAATGCGCTGGGAATTCTCCTCCGGGGAGGCCTGCAGTGTGTTGAGAGTGATCTCAGGTGCCTCGGGCGCCTCATAGGGGTCGTTGATGCCGGTGAAGTCCTTGATCTCCCCGCGCCGCGCCCGCGCGTACATGCCTTTGGTGTCGCGGGCCTCGCACACCTCCAGCGGCGTGTCCACGAACACCTCGACGAAATGACCCGACCCGACCATGTTGCGCACGTCGCCGCGCGTCGCACGGTAGGGGCTCACAGCGGCGCACACGACCACCCCGCCATGGCGCACGATTTCGGAGGCGACGTAACCGATGCGCCGGATGTTGGTGTCGCGGTCTTCGTGGGAAAACCCCAGCCCGCGAGAAAGGTGGGTGCGCACGACGTCGCCGTCGAGGACGGTCACCTGGCGCCCGGCCTCCAGCAGCAGTTCGGTCAACACCTCGGCCGTTGTGGATTTCCCGGCACCGCTCAACCCCGTGAACCACACGCACACACCCTGGCGATGCCGCGGTGGATAGGACTCGGCCAGTATCTCGGCCACCTCCGCGCGGGTGAACCAGGCGGGCAGCGGCTTGCCTCGATTGAGGAACTGCTCGCGCACCTGCGTCCCGGAGATGGAAGCCGTGGAGGCCTGGGGAGAGACCTTGCTGACCTCCTCGTACCGCTCTTCGTCCGGAAGGTAAACGAGTTCGCGGAACGGCACCATCCCCATCCCCAGTTCGCCTGCGTATTGCCGCATCATTTCCTGGGCGGCATACGGTTCGTAGAACGGGTGCCCCTTGGAATCGCTGCCCGGGCTGGCGTGATCGCGGCCTACGATAAGATAATTGGCCCCGTAGTTGCGGCGGATGAGGGCGTGCCACAAAGCCTCGCGCGGGCCCGCCAGGCGCATGGCCAGCGGCAGGAGGGCCAGCAGGATGCGCTGCGGGTCGTAGTAACGCGAGGCGAGTGCGCGGTAGGTCCGCACGCGGGTGAAGTGGTCCACATCGCCCGGCTTGGTCAGCCCCACCACCGGATGCAGCAACAATACACCTCCCACTTCATCGGCGGCGCGTTTGGTGAGTTCCTCATGCACACGGTGCAACGGGTTGCGTGTCTGGAAGGCGACCACGTTCGTTGCGCCCATGGCCTGCAGGCGGCGGCGCGTCTCGAGCGGGGTCATGCGAAGCTCGCGGAAATCGTAATGCGCGGGGAGGCGCAGCACGCGCAGGGTGCCCGCCAGGTTGAGCTTGCCCCAGCGGTGCATCTCGGCCACCAGGGGATGCTTGGGATCGGTCGTCCCAAAAACCACCCGGGACGTCTGCTCCAGGTCCCAGGGGTAAATCTCCTCGATGTGCATAACAGCCAAGAGATCATTCTTCGAATCGCGCAGCGCCACATCGCGCCCGAGTCGGATGCCTTCCGCCGGGTCAGCCGGAAGCGTGACCGGGATGGGGAAGATAAGGCCACGCGCCAGCCGCATCTCGCCCAGCACGCGCTCGTAGTCGGCCCGCCCCATGAAGGAGGCGAGGGGCGAAAAGCCGCCAACGGCGAGAAGTTCGAGATCGCACACGCTGCGTTCGCTGATCTGCAGCGAGGGCAGGCGTGAGGCCAAAGTCCGCACGTCGGCTTGAGCCTCCTCTTCCACGATCAGGTTGACCAGCCGATCTCCGTACGGAGGGATCAAGTGAGAGGCTTCGGGCATACCACAACCTACCCTAGCGGCTCGATCGGGGCCCTCGGTGTGCAATTATCCCATAGTCACGAAGGAAGAGAGCCCGCGCCCAGCATTTCGGCGGGGGTTGAGGTGGCGCCTGAGACCCTGGGTTGCGGCGTCTTCAAGTGCAGAGCGCCAAGCGCTCCATGAGACTCCTTGCGCTCGTCAGAGTCGCCAGTATCCCGCGCCACCTTTTTGCCAGGGACGATCGACGCGTCCTCTTGGCTGATTGGAGAGCAGATCCGGCATGCAAACAATCCCTGGCCTGTGTAAACTAACAGGCGAGCAAAGCCCGTCCCCGTCAGGCGGCACGTTGCCGGCTGGCGGGGGTTAATTCCCACAAAAGGCCGGGACCATGCGCTATCTGCTGGGCATCGATCAAGGAACTACCCGGACAACCGCGGTTGTGGTTGATGAGAATGGCCAGGTCGTCGCCTCGCGCGCCGCCCAGGTGCCGGTGTCCTTTCCACAGCCTGGCTGGGTGGAACAGGACCCGTGGGATCTGGTGCGCACGGTGCGCGAAACCGCGGGGCCGCTGGTGGAGGCGTACCCGATCGAGGCGGTCGGCTTTGACAACCAGGGTGAGACGTTCATCCTATGGGACGCTGAGAGCGGAGAACCGCTCACGCCGGCGGTTGTCTGGCAGGACAAGCGCGGGGTCACGGTGTGCGAGTCGCTCGCCGCGCGCATTGATCCCAAGTGGCTGCGGCGCACCACCGGCCTCCTGCTCGACAGCTATTTCTCCGCACCCAAACTGCGGCAGGTGCTCGATGCCCGCCCGGACCTGGCCCGGGCGGCCGCCCAGGGTCGAGTGCGGTTCGGGACAACCGAGACCTGGGTGTTATGGCATCTCAGCCGCGGCCGGCTGCATGTCACCGATCCCTCGACGGCTTCGCGAACCCTGCTCTACAACATACAGGATCTGCGGTGGGACTCAAAGCTGCTCGAGCTCTTCGGCGTTGACTCACGCATGCTTCCGGAAGTCAGGCCCTCGGCGGGACTCGTTGGCGAGATCGAAGTGGCCGGGCAGACGCTCCCGCTCCACGGTCTGTTGGTCGATCAGCAGGCGGCGCTTTTTGGGCAGGCCTGCTTCGACCCGGGCGACATGAAGTGCACCTTCGGCACAGGCAGCTTCCTCCTCATGAACGTCGGAACCGCGCCGCGGCTCTCGAGCCACGGCCTGCTCACAACCATTGCCTGGCAAATCGGGAAGCACACCAGCTACGCCCTGGACGGCGGCGTGTTCGTGGCCGGGGCCGCGGTGCAGTGGCTGGCGGAGAGCCTCAAGCTGCTGCCCAACGTCGCGGCCAGCGCCGCCATGGCCCAGGCCTCGCGCGACCCCGGCGTAGTGGTGGTTCCGGCCTTGGCCGGACTGGCCGCCGCGGGGCATCGTGGCGTTTGCCGCAGGGGCTTCGGCCGTCACGGGCGGGGCGTCCGTGGCGATGTACTTTCTCTCTGGGCCGGCGCTTATGCTTCCCTGGCTGGCCGTGG
>JAPLGX010000347.1 GCA_026389925.1 Chloroflexota bacterium | reverse complement strand
GTGGGCGTTGAACCCACGACCTGTTGCAGTGTCCCGTCCTCTCCCTCGTCTGTGGCGCGATAGGGTTTGTTATGGCGCGATGAGTGGTAATGCGGCGCGCTCCTGCGTTCGTGGCGCGTTGGACTTGCAGTCACGCTCCCGGTATGCCAATTTACGGCGCGATATGGCTGTTAGTGGCGCGATGCGGACATATACGTCGCAATTGACTGTTCGGGGGATGCTGATGGCACGAGCTTCCAGAGCACAGGTCGAGGAGGAACTGAAGCGGGTCTCGGGCATCATAGCCGCACAGCCGGAGGGGATGAGCCGCAACGCTATCGGTCAGGCCTACTCGAGGGAATTCGCCAGGGAGATTGCCGGCCGTACCCTGCAGCGACGACTTGAGCAACTGGTCGTGCAGGGGAGGATCGTGCGACATGGCGACGGCCCCAGAACCGCATACAAGACCGCGTCGGCAGAACAAGCCGAGCGCGCACCTGGGTACCCTCGCATATCAGCGGATGCGACGAAGATCCGCCTACTCGTTCGTCAGCCGATATCGAGCAGGCCGCCGGTTGGCTACAACCGCGACTGGCTGTACGCGTACAGGCCAGGTCAAACCTGGTACTTGCCCAAGCGGACCCGAGCGCTACTGCGGGAATCGGGAAAGGCCTCTGACGAAGACCGCCCGGCCGGCACCTTCGCGCGGGACGTACTGAGCCGCCTGCTCATCGACCTGTCGTGGGCATCCAGTCGCTTGGAGGGCAATACGTACACACGACTCGACACGCAGAACCTCTTGGAGTTCGGCCAGCGCGCTGAAGGCAAGGACGCTCGGGAAACGCAGATGATCTTGAATCACAAGGCCGCGATTGAGCTCTTGGTCTCTGACTCGGAGATGATTGGGTTCAACAGGGCCACGCTCCTGGCGGTTCACGCAGCACTCTCGGAGAACCTGCTCGACGACCCGGGGGACGAGGGCCGACTCCGCGAACGTCCGGTGAGCATCGCCGGTTCGAGTTACACCCCGACTGCCATACCTCAGGTCATTCGTGAGTGCTTCGACCACATACTCGGCTGTGCCGCGCAGATCCCCGACCCGTTCGAACGGGCGTTCTTTGTGATGGTCCACGTCCCCTATCTGCAGCCGTTCGCCGATGCCAACAAGCGCACGTCGAGGCTGGCAGCCAACATCCCGCTCATCCTCGACAATTTCTGCCCGTTGTCGTTCGTGGATGTACCCGAGGATGCGTACGTAGAGGGAACGTTGGGTGTATACGAACAGAACCGCGTCGAGTTGCTTCGAGATGTCTTCGTCTTCGCCTATGAGCGATCCAGCGCCCAGTACCGCGTGGTGAGGGAGTCCCTGGGGCAACCCGATCCAATCCGGCTACGGTACAGGGTAGAGTTGGCCGACGTCATCGCAGCGACCGTACGAGCGGGGGAGCCGCCACGCGAGGACCTCCTGCGAACCCGTGGAGCGGGTCTCGGGGTGCCTGCTGCGGATTCCGATGCGTTTGCGCACGTCGCGTTGAAGGTGCTGCTTGGTCTGCACGAAGGCTCCGCGGGCCGCTACGGACTGCGGCCAAGCGAGTACCGATCCTGGAGGGCGCGGTTCAGCCAGCGCGCGGAGAGCGGATTAAGAGCTCTGGGCGGGTTCTTTGGCCTAGTCCAGCCGTGTCGCGAACTGCCTTGTCTAGCAAGCGCTTACGTAGAGTGCTCATGCGCGACCGATTGGCCGCGTTGGGCCCATTTGGGCCTCGCACTATGGATGCGCTATGAACGAGCATGGCCCCCGAGTTGGACGCCCGGGGGCCATGCAGTTGGTGGGGTTGACGGTGGGGTGCTACCCATCCAACTCAGCCGGGTCGGTGAGGTCCCAACACTGTTGCCGCAGGTCCTCCACGAACACAATCGCCTCTTGCGGCTCCAGCAGCATCCCGGTTGTGTGCTCGTCCGGGCTGATGGTGTCCGCGCCCTCAAGAAGCGGGAGGTCGAAGAACTCCCGGTAGCCCGCAGCAAGCTTCTCCAGCAGCGCGGCGAGGTGCACAAGTTCGTCGGGCTCGAAGATGTCCGACAGGTACGGAAAGCGGTCGGCGTTCTTCATGTTCCCCTCCAAGGTTCGCTGCAATCGTCCGTCAGGCTGTGCCGAACATCTGCTCCAACCGTGCGGCCGCCTGCTCCTGCATCGTGGGCAAGACGTGGGAGTAGGTGTCGAGGGTAAGGACGACGCTCGCATGACCGAGGCGCTCGCTCACCACCTTGACGCTCTCCCCCGCCAGCAGCAGCAGCGTGGCGCAACTGTGCCGCAGGTCATACACGCGGAACGCCGGCTTGAACGGCCGCCGCTTCGTCGGACCGCTGCGCGGCTTCGCGGGCTCCGGCCCCCACTCTCCCAGACCCGCCTTGGCCATGATCCAGCGGAAGGACGACCCGTGGACGTTAGAGCCCTCAAGCGGGGCGCCGCAGTGCGTCGTGAACACGAACCCGTGATCCTGCCACTCCGGCCCCAGCGCGAGGCGCTCCTCTGCCTGCTTCTTCTTCCACCCCCGCAGTTCCCACATCGCTACGGGCGGCAGCGGCACGGACCGGCGTCCGTTCTTGGTCTTGGGTAGCGTCAGCTGCCAGCCCTTGATCCCCTTCACGCGAGAGAGCGACCGGACGACGTGGATGCGGCGTTCTTCAAACTCCACGTCCGACCACTTCAGCCCGAACGCCTCGCCTGGCCGCAACCCGCCCAACAGCAGCACATGCCACAGCGCGGAATACCGGTCCGCGCGCGCCGCCGCCAAGAACGCCACCGCCTGTTCTTTCGTCAAGGCTCGGATTGAGGGGCCGCGCTCTGCGTCCGCGCCGCGCTCCTGGGCCTTCGGCACGTCGGCCACCTCGGCCCAGTTGCGGGGGATGCTGCCCTTGCGAGCCGCAGCCTTGAGGGCCTGCGACAGAATCTTGTGGAGACTGCGGATGGTGCCCGCTGACTTCCCGTGCGCCGCCATCCAGTTGTACAGCACCTCCAAGCCCTTCGCGTTCAACTTGTCCATCCGCACGGTCCCCAGCTGCGGGCTGTCCTTCGGCGGCTCGGGCCGCCGCACCGGGTCATTGGGGGCGCGCGACAGGATCCAGCGGAACAACACGTCCCGGTAGTCCGACAGCGTGCGCGGCCGAATCTCGCCAGCCTTCACGTCCAGCCAGTGCCGCAGGTACGTGGCGAAGGTGTCGCGAGTGGGCGGGCCAAGGCCACCCTGCACGCGCTGCACCTCCTGGTCCCGCGCCCATTGTTCCGCATCCCCACTGCGCTGGAAGGTCTTGGTCACGAAGCGCACGCGCCCTGTTGCGTCGCGGCCCAAATACACCTGCGCATCCCAGCGGACCTGCTTGCACTGCTTGCCAGTCTCCGTCGTCGCGTTCCATACCCGCTTGTTGATGGTCGCCATCGCTCCTCCTCCTTCTTGGTCTCTCCTCAATAAGTCGCCTCTTGTGCGCCCAGCTGATCGCTGCGTACCTCCCTTCCAACCTTCCGCCATTCGTCCCAGCGTGCGGAACGACGAACGCGACAGCAATCAGGCGGCCGTCGCGTTCGGAATCGTGTTGGGCCAACGCGACCGTGCTGGTCGGCCAGCCCCATCCCCTCCGGGGCGATCGCCATGGAACCCTTGCTCTCACAGCACCTCAGCAACCCTGCTGACGCGGGGCCTAGGAGTCGCGCAACCGCGCTGCACTGTTGTCACGGCTAGCCTCCGGGGGGTTCATCTCAAGGGGAAATATACCGATCAAGAAGCGCGCGCGCAATGACTCAACATCTTATGTGACAATGAGTTATGAGACCTCACCACCCCACGGCGAAGGGTCCTGGCAAGGGGTTAAGTCCCGCCGGATTCGGCCCTACAACCGTCGATCTCGCCCGGGGGCAGGACTGGGCAGGGGGGTCGGAGTGTTGAGCGCGGCTAGACCCCTAGGTACAGGTCAGGCCTGGCCCTTAACGGGTACGGCAATCCTCTGGTCAGCATCCCGGCCTGCGGCATAGATTGGCCACGGAGTCGGCGACTGCAACTGAGACTGTTAGGTGGACATGGAACCTGCAGTGCTCATCGCCCTT
>JAPLGX010000228.1 GCA_026389925.1 Chloroflexota bacterium | reverse complement strand
TAAGCAGCTTCTTCTCGATGGCTTTGCCAAACGGAAGGGCAAACAGGACCGCGCCAAACAGGGCGGTGTTATCCATGCCGACTATTTCGACACCGCGATCTTCGGCGGATTTCTTGACGTTGCTGGAGTAGGTGCGCGGGGTGGCGGTGGCAAATAGTCTCTTGGCGCTGCGTATCTGTGCGTTGTCGAGGACGGCCGTGAAATCGCTGCCGACCTTGCCCGCGCAGCGGTGGGCTTCGTCCGCCACGACCAAATCAAACGCGGGGATGGCTGGGTCAGCTTGGGCGGCGGCGATGACGGAGGAGGATTGGTAGGTCGAGAAGACCACGCGGTTGCCTGCGCCGCTGAGAAATCGTTCTACTTCGTCGGCATCCGAGGTTACGGGGAAGGCCAAGTCGGCCACGCTGTGAATGGCTTCGTCGTTGCCCTTTGTGCCGACGGTTTGATCCGAGCAAACGCACAGCACCTCAAGCGGGGTGGCGGCGGCGAATGTCCATTCGTGCAGAAGTTGGGACAGCAGCCCCAAGGACGGAACCAGCACCAAGGTAAGTTGTGCGGCAAGCTGCTCTTTGATCCAGAGCGTGACGTAAGTCTTTCCCGTGCCGCAGGCCATGATGAGCTGGCCACGGTCGGCGGTTTGCAGCCCTTGCACAACGGCGGTTCTAGCTTCGTTCTGGTGGTCACGTGGTTCGGGACGAGCTTTACGTTTGGCTTGCGAGAGTCCGGCAAAGTTAGCGGGATAGTCCAGCGCGGCACGTTCAAGATCGGAGAGCAGAAGACGTATGACGGGCTTTTCTTGTGCATCGCAAACTTGCTTTGCGTTGCCGCCGATGCGGTCGGTCCGACTTTCCGCACTTCAGCGACGCGATATCGCGCCAAGGATGCGGTCCGTTTCTCGGAGCGAGAGCTGCTCCATCTGACGCACCAGGCGCTTGAGCTGCTTGTGGTTACGGAGCCAGTCCTGGCATAGCCGGGCCTGCTCCTCCGAGAGCCGCATCGTCTTAGTTCTTCCCGCCACCTTGTAGGTCCACTGGTGGTACGGCCCGTGAAGCCGGGGCGGCCGGCCCATGCACCGGCACGCCGGATTGCCACAGGGCATATAGCGCCGGACGAGGCTCCCCGGCCGGACGAATCCCAGGATGAGGACCGCCTGCTGCAGGGCCTGGAGCTTGGCCGCGCCCCCGGCCCGGGGCGCCGAAGGTGCTTGACGGGGCGGCATCTAACAGTTATAGTCCTGCCAGTCATGCGAGACGTCAAGGGGCCTTCCGCACTCACGCTCGAGTCCCGCTTCGTCGGGGGCCTCCCCCTGGTGAACGCCATCCTCGAGCGCCTCCAGGTGGACCGGCTCCTCGCGGCGGCGCTCCCCGGGGGCGGTCGCTTGAGCGCGGCCCAGGCGCTCGGGGTCCTGCTGCGCAACATCGTCCTCAACGACCGCCAGCCGCTCTACACCCACGCGGAGTGGGCCGCCCGGGTGGAGCCCGCGCTCCTCGGTGTGGCGGAGGGCGAAGCGGCGTTGCTCAATGACGACCGGGTCGGCCGGGCGCTCGATCGGCTCTTCGACGCGGATCGCGCGGCGCTGTTGACGGACCTCGTCCTGCGCACGATCCGCGAGTTCGCCGTGGCCCTGGATCAGCTGCACAACGACTCGACGACCCTCACCCTGACGGGGGAGTACCGCAACGCGCAGGGCGAGGAGGTGCGCGGGAAGCCAACGGTGCTCATCACCTTCGGGTACAACAAGGACCACCGTCCCGACCTCCAGCAGTTGCTGTTTGTCCTGACGGTCTCCGCCGATGGAGCGGTGCCGATCCACTACCAGGCGCTGGACGGCAACACCAGCGACTCGACGACGCACATCGCGACGTGGCAGACGCTCTGCCGGCTGGCCGGG
>JAPLGX010000345.1 GCA_026389925.1 Chloroflexota bacterium | reverse complement strand
AGTGCTTGCCACTGCGGTCGCTGGCAGAGCATCGATCTTCGCCATCGCCGCAGGGAATCGCTTCGCCTACCCGGTGGCCTGCGGCGGCGCACTGCACGGCGACGTCAACACTGCAGCCAAAGAACCAAGTGCGCTGATCTCGCCATGCGCAGCGGTCGAGACGATCTTCAGCCGGTCTACCTAACGGACTTGCGTTTCAGCTGCGACGGGGCCGCCGGCCACAGCTGCTGAGGTGCCTCCGAACGGCGGCCGCTTCGAAGCACCTCCTGGATAACTGCAGTTGCCTTACCACCGCACGGCGGCGCGCGCCTACAACGTTCCGGCGGGACCCGCCGGCAGCTGCAAACGCTTGTTATGCTCGCCCGCGCAACTCGTTCTCGCCTTCGCGGCCCCCGGCCGAGCCAAGATCCAATCCGCTGCCGCAGTGGCGAGCCCGACGCACCCCGATGCGCGGGGCGGAGCACGAGACCCCGACTACCTCACCGCACCCGAAAAGCAAAGGCTCCTGAACTCGCCACGTTGGGCGGCCAACACGACGCTTGGCGAGTCGGCATAACGGATTCGTGCATAAGCTGCAGAGCGCGCCAACTGGCGCGTCCCAGGCGCACTCCTGAGTTGCCTCTTCGCCGCAAACGTAGGACCGGGCCGCCAATTCGCCAAGCACACCGCCGGTTGTGTGCGCTCTGTCAGCTTCATGCACTTGTTAGGCGGCTCTTCCTTCGGAGCCGGCTGGCGAGCAGTCGGGCCAGCGAACGGATTGCATCCGTGAACCTGGTCAGTGCTGGCCGATTGCGTCGGAGAAGAGCCAGATCAGCCTCGATCCTAGAACCGACAGGGGCGAAGGATCGAGCACTCTCGTCGCACCTCGCGTCCAGTTGCCGGAGCCGCTCGATGGCCTTGGCCGAGAAGTGCGTCAGGGAAGTGGCGAACTGCTCTGCTTCGCGAGCTGCCCCGGCGTACCGAGTGACTGCCTGCTGAAGCTCTGACAAGTAGCCAGGAGCGTGCATGGCTACCAGTTGCTGCCCGTCAGATGGCCGCACTCTGCGGCGTGTCATATCGAGGTCGGCTATTAGTCGGCTGCAGTCGCGGGCGCTCTGAAGTGCTTGCGCAGTTCGTTGCCGGAGCTGCGAGGCCGACTGAAGGGCACGCGCCCTTGAAGCCCTTCGAGTAGCCAGGATACGGGCAACTTCATCTCTGGCGAACTCAAACTCCGAGTCCGACAGGTATCCAAGGGTGATTGTAGTTGTCCGAATCCTGTCTCCAATATCCTCTGATGTGATGAGGTGCCGGCCGCACTCGACGCACTCCGCAAACCCAACAATCAGCGGCACCAAGTCAGTGAATTGCTCGCTGTCTCTCCTCGGATGCCTCAACGAGTAGAGGAGCACGTGGGCAAGTTCGTGGGCAAGGAGAGTGATCGCTGTATCGGAGCGCGCTGTCTTGAATTGATGCCCTAGGAGCACATCGATGACGAAGCCGTTGAGCTTGGAGCTACCGTAGAGTGGGAGATCTGCAGGAATGCCGACCTGAGCTGCGATACCCTCGACTCCGCGGCCTGATTCGTCAGTTCTGGACAAGGCGTGGGTTGTGAACCTGGCCGTCTGGGAAGTCGTTGACACCCTCGCGGCAATCGGGAGCCCCAATTGGCGGGCGATAGCTTCCACGAGTTTGTCAGAGGCACCGCTGAGGTGCAGTTCGGCCAATGGCACGGACTGCACGGGTTCCTTGACGCCGAGGTACCTGTCGAGTTCGTCTATGTCTATTGCGATTCTGTCGTTCGGAGCCACGCCGCCCTCCAACCGATGGAGGAGCACCTACGCTCACCTTGGAGCCGCCTAACGACATTGCGTTTCAGCTGCGGCGGGGCCGCCGGCCACAGCTGCTGAGGTGCCTCCGAACGGCGGTCGCCGCGACCCCCTGGGAAACGCCTCTTGCCCTGCAATGTCGCGAACGGCCGTCACACCGGCGTCATTCCGGCGGGACCCGCCGTCAGCTGCAAACGCTTGTTATGCTCGCGCGCGCCACCGACGCTTGCCCTCGCGGCCCCGGGCCGCGCCGCGATCCAAGTCATTGCCGAAGAAGCTGTCCGACGCACCCGGATGCGCGCGGCGGTGCGCACAACCCGGACCCCCTCACCGCACCCGAGAAACAAACGCTTCTGAACTCGCCACGTGAGGCGGTTGATCCGATGTTCGGCGAGTCGGCATAACGGACTCGCGCATAAGCTGCAGCGCGCCTTCCTGAACCCGCAATCAGCAACGAACTACTCTTCATTGGCTGGGCGCTCCAGAGGTCGGCGCGCTGGCAGCTTCATGCGCTGGTTAGGCTGCGGCCAAAACGGGCGTGGTGGTTCCGCCGCGCGGCGCGGCGCTTCGGCGCGCCACCAGGCGTCAAACCCGGCCTGCGTGACGCCGATCGTCTCGCTGAGCACGGCGTAGAGCTCGGCGTCGGCCCGCCCAGCGGACAAGAGCCGTCGTACGCCGCGCATTCCGTTGGCGCGGTAGACCGCATCGACCAAGAGGGCTCCCGTCGAGTAGAAGGCGATGTCCCGGTCCTCGTCCGAGAGTTCGTTCACCCGGGCAAATGGCAGCACGGGGTTCTCGTTCTGGATGCGCACGAGGAATGGCAGGAGTTGCGCGTACGACCGACCACGTGAGCCGCCCAGCCACGTTGCGGCTCCTTCGTCGATGAGCCCTTGCCGACCGAGGGGTGGCAGGGTGGCGAAGAGCACGATATGGGCCAGCTCGTGGTAGTACGCCTCGGCTTCGGTCCTGCTGCCTACGAAGATCGTCCGATCGCCGGCGAGCGCGCCCTG
>JAPLGX010000026.1 GCA_026389925.1 Chloroflexota bacterium | reverse complement strand
GCCAAGCTGACGCACCAGTTGGGTAGGTAGCGCCGGGCCAATCGCGGCCTCCGGCAGCACATCGAGCTGTTGGCACTCGACATTCAGCTTCCACAATTCGGCGATCGAGAAGAGGCATGGCCCTTTCCGCTCCCATTCTGCTTGAACTGACCGCCAGCGATTCGCACATGGCGATGCTCACACCGGTCGTCCACGAGCTGCGGCGTCGCGGCTTGCCGGTCCTCGTGTACTCCGACTGCGAGATCTTGCGCAAGCCCTCCAACGTGCCCGCGCTCGAAGCGCTGGGTGTGCCATATGTGCGCCTGGCCGTGGCGCCGCTCCCCGGCCCCGACCTGGATTGGGAGATGCGCGCCGCGCCCTTGCGCCGCGAGATCGAGCGCCAGGTGACGCGCGCGCGCCCCGCGGCGGTGGTCGTGCTCAACGACCGCAACTTCCCCTCCAACACCTTCGTCAAGACGGCGCGCCGGCTGGGGGTGCCCTCCATCCTCTTGCAGGAGAGCATGCGCAAGGACCTCTTCCAGCGTCCGACCTGGCGCAAACTGGCCTTCCGCTGGCGGCGGCGGTTGATGTTCGGCATCGAAGGCGGCCTGCGTATGTACGGCCAGGGTGGCTGCGATTGGTACGCCGCGTGGGGCGAAATGTCGCGCGCCTATTTCGAACGGGTGGGCGTGCCGGCCGCGCGCATTCGCATTACCGGCAACCCGCGCTTCGACCAGTTGGCGACGAGCGATTGGTCGCACGCCGCACAAGAGGCGCGCCGCAAGTTGGCCATGGCCGAGGGCGAGTTCCCGCTCACCTTCCTTTCCAGCCCGATTGAAAAGATGCTCATCATCTCGGCCGAGGAGAAGGATGCCGCGTTGCACCGTCTGCTCGAGTGGGTGGCCGCTTTGCGCTCCACCGACCGCTGGAAGGCCGTGCGCCTGCGCTTCAAGCTGCATCGCGGCGAGAGTGCGGAGCGCTTCCGCATAAAACTGCGCGAATGGGGGGTGGAGGCCTTTGCGGAGGTGGTCGAGATCGGGTTGTACCCGCTGGTGGCCGCCTCGCGCTGCGTGCTCATGTTCAGCACCACGGCCGGGCTGGAGGCTGCGCTTCTTCGCCGCCCGGTCGGCATGCTCAGCCTATCGTGTCCGCTGGACGATTGGGATTTCGTCGGCCGCGGGGTCGCGAGCGCCATTGCCAGCCGCGATGACCTCGAACGATTCCTCGTCGCCGCCCAGGAGGGCGAGGCGCCGGGCGAGGCCGCGCGGCGCGCCGCCACCTCGTATCTCGCGCACGTGGGCAGCGCCACGGCCCGCACGTGCGATCTGATTGAGGCCGTGGCCAACCGCGAAACTCCCGCTTAGGCGCCGAGCCACATGCCCAGGGAGAAACACACCCTCACGGTCCAGCTTCCGCCCGAGCACGCGCGTCTCATCGCGCGTTCGCTTGAGGTTGCACTCACGCAGGAGGCGGAAGCGGGGCACACGCTCTCGCCGTATTGGCAGCATCACAAGGAACAAGCCGCCTTCTCACTTGTCGATGCCGAACGCGGCATCGCCCGGCTGCGAGGGGAAAGCGGGTTCTACTTCCCCGGTCGATCGTATTCAGAGTTGGATTGGGTCAACATGGTCGACCGGCTGCTGTGGCGTGGCACACAGCGCCTCCTGCCCCCGTGGAGCCGGAGCCCGGCGGCGCGCCGCGCGCTCGCGCTCTCACTGCCGCGCATGACCCTCGGTGGGGCGCGCCTCGGATTCCCCTGGTTCGGCCGCCGCCTATCCTACGACTACCTGCGCGCGCTCCATCATCTGCACTCGATCGCGCCCTTCATCTCGGACAACATCACCAGCGGGCGGCAACGGCTCGTCGCGCTCGAGATCGGTCCTGGCACCGGCCTGCTCGCGCTCGCGCTGCGCCAGCTCATCCCCAACAGCACGCTCGTCCTCGTCGACCTGCCGGAGATCCTGCCGTTCTCGAGCGTCCTGCTTTCGCTGGCCTTCCCGCAGGCGCGTTTCCTGATGCCCGGGGAGAATGACGCTCGGCTGTTCGACCTCAAGCGGTATGATTTCATAGGCCTTACACCGGCCGCGGCGAAGGATCTGCCCGGCGAGTCGATCGACCTTGCATTGAACACCGACTCGATGCAGGAGATGGAAGCAGGAACGATTCGCTCCTATTTCGGACTGCTGCGGCGCGTGCTCCGTCCACCGCGCCTCTTCTATAGCAGCAATCGCATCGAGAAGTGGATCGGGGGGCGCGCGACGCGACTAGAGGACTACCCCTATGGGCCCCGCGACCGGCACCTTTTCTCCCGCGTTAATGGCTTCATGCAGACACGCTGGGTCTGGCG
Source organism: Chloroflexota bacterium (assembly GCA_026389925.1). Classification (GTDB taxonomy): domain Bacteria; phylum Chloroflexota; class Anaerolineae; order Anaerolineales; family RBG-16-64-43; genus RBG-16-64-43. Next base: position 8,457 of record JAPLGX010000026.1, on the reverse strand, counting down.
CAAGATTCGCTACCGCATTCCCTATCCTCGGCGCGAAGGGCGCCGCGCGGGTGAGCGCGTTATCCAGCAGCTCACCGAACTTGCAGTGGAGACGTCATGATCCTGGCGATCCTCTCCGACACGCACGACGACCTGGGCAACACAGCCCGCGCGCTCGATATCGCGCGCGCTCGCAGCGCAGCGCAGGTTCTCCACTGCGGCGACCTGGCGCGCGCGACCACGCTGCGTCTGTTTGCCGGGTTGAAGGTGAACTACGTCCACGGCAACATGGATCGCGACCTGCCGGCCATCGAGCGGGTCCTTGAGGCGCTCGGCAACGGAAGCTCCGCCGGCCCGGATTTCCGCGCCGGGCTGGATGGCGTGCGCGTGGCGGCGGTGCACGGCCACCGCGCCGAGGCGCTGGATGAACTCGTGCGCTTTGGCAACTACGATTACGTGTTCTGCGGGCACACCCATCGCCGGCGCAACGAGATGCATGGAACAACTCAGGTTGTCAACCCGGGTGCAGTAGGCGGCGTGCGGCTAGAGAGCGCGAGCTTCTGCCTGCTCGACACGGCCGGGCGAGACCTGGAGTTCATCGAGCTTGACTGATCACGGCCGGCGTCTTGCCAGCCGCCCTCAATCCGCGTATAGTTGAGCCGAGGCCGCATGCAAACCCCGCCTGAGCCGAAAGCCCAACCCGAACGCTCCAACCGCTGGATTGCCATTGTGGCGGTGGTCGTCCTGTTCCTGCTGCTCGGCGAGTTATGGCGGCGGATTGGTCAGGCGAGCGAACTGGGGCATCTCGAGCGCCGGCTGGATGTCCAAGTGACGGCGCTGTCGAGCCAGTCGGCCGGCTTGGCGACGGAGATAGCCGAGGCGCGCAACGATGAGTCGGTTGCGCGCTGGGCGCGCAGTGAGGCCAAGATGGCCTTGCCGGGCGAGGTGCTGGTGCAGCCGGTCAGTCTGGCCTCCGCCGCGCCCGCGGCCGCGTCGGAAGATGCCCTGCCTCCCGCACCGCCCCATTGGCGCATTTGGTGGGAGTGGTTGTGGGGCGAGGGGTGAGAGTCAGCCCGAGATCGACCCAAGCGGCCGCGTGATACCGACGCGGCCGCTTCTTTTTGCCGACGGACCACGTAGTTATAGCAGTCCAAGATTGCCGCGTCGGACTCAGCCCTCCTGGCAATGACAGAAGGCTCATCCTGCGGCCGCGGCAACGTGCGCTGCCCAGAATCCCGCCACGCCTATGGTGCCTCCGTAGGGGCACGGCCTCCCTTGCCCGAACCAGCCGCTTTGGCCAACATGGCCGACAGGTGGAGTGAGACGCTTGCATTGGCCTCGCATGGGCACGCCATGGCGTGCCCCAACACGACGCAGGCCAGGGCTAGCCTCGAATTGTCTTATAGAACATGGGCAGCGGTTCAACCCGCCGCGCGGAAATGACGAAAGCGGAGGGCAATTGCTCGAGCGCCTGGTCGAGCAGCACCTGCGTCCGGGCGTGCACCTCGCACAGCACGTCGCCGACGTTCACCCGATCGCCGACCTTGACCTTCATCAGGATGCCGACCGCCGGGTCGATCGGGTCGCCCTTCTTGGCCCGGCCCGCACCCAGGGCCACCGCGCACTCGCCAATCACGCGCGCATTGGCCTTTGCCACGTGGCCGGCGCGCGCCGCGCGCAGCGCGGCGTGGAGCGGCGCGGCGGGCAAGAGGTGCGGATGGTCGACCACCTCCGCCGCGCCGCCCTGGCGCGCGATGAGCGCGCGGAACTTGGCCGCCGCCGAGCCATCCTCGAGCCGGGAAACAGCAAGCCCTCGCGCAGCCGCGATCGAGCGCGCCGCGCCGGCCACCATCAGCAGGTGAGCTGCCACCTCCAGGCAATGTTCGCGGAAGTCGCTCGGGCCTCCGCCTTTGAGCGTGTCAATCGCCTCGCGTACCTCGAGCGCATTGCCTACCGCGTAGCCAAGCGGCTGGTTCATATCCGAGACGAGCGCCACCATGCGCCGCCCGGCGCGTTTGCCGATGCCCACCATGAGCTGCGCCAGGCGGGTGGCCTCCTCGACTGTAGGCATGAAGGCGCCTAAACCCACCTTGACATCCAGGAGGATGCCCTGCGCGCCGGCCGCGATCTTCTTGCTCATCACGCTTGAGGCGATAAGTGGCAGGGCCGGCACCGTGCCGGTCACATCGCGGAGCGCATACAACTTGCCGTCGGCCGGGGCCAGTTCCGCGGTTTGGCCGCACAGCACCAGGCCGATGTCCTTGAGCTGGCGCAGGAACTCTTCGCGGGTGAGCGTCGCGCGGAAGCCGGGGATGGATTCCATCTTGTCGAGCGTGCCGCCCGAGAAGCCCAGCCCGCGCCCCGACATCTTGCCCACCGGCACACCGCAGGCGGCGACGATCGGCTCCACGACGAGGGTTGTCTTGTCGCCAACGCCCCCGGTCGAATGTTTGTCGACCGCGAACTTCACCACCCCGCTCAGGTCGAGCATCTCGCCCGAGTGGGCCATGGCCAGCGTCAGGTCGGTTGTCTCGCGCACGCTCATCCCGCGCCACAGAACTGCCATCGCCCAGGCCGAAACCTGGTAGTCGGGGATTTCTCCCGAGGTCAGGCCGGCGACGAAGATGTCGATCTCCTCCGTCGTCAGTTCGAAGCCATCCCTCTTCTTGATGATCAAGTCGACAGCGCGCATGGGCCACCTGCATGGACAGCACCTCCGCCAAACGGGAGGCGTGTTGTTGGGAGGTAGATGGGTAAGTATAATCCAGCCAATCGGTGCGCCGCCGGCGCAGCGCGCCTGGCCTGCCTGCCCAGCCTTACGAGGTGCATTGTGAAGAACGCCGACCTCCTCCTCACCAACGGTGTCTTCCTCACGATGGATGAGGAGTATCACGTCTATTCGCCTGGCGCGATGGCCGTCCGCGAGGGACGCATCGCGGCCATCGGGCCTCAGATGGAGGTCGAAGCGGGTTTCCAGGCCGTGGAGCGCTTTGACTGCGGCGGACGCGTGGTCATTCCGGGCCTGGTCAACGCCCACACCCACGCGGCGATGACCCTTTTGCGCGGCCTCGCCGACGACATGCGCTTGGACGTGTGGCTGCTGGGCTACATGTTCCCCGTCGAGCGCGAATTCGCCACGCCGGATTTTGTGCGCCTGGGCACACGCCTGGCCTGCGCCGAGATGATCCGCTCTGGCGTGACCTGCTTCGCCGACATGTACTATTTCGAGGAAGACGTGGCCGCGGCAACCGCCGAGGCCGGCATGCGCGCATTGTGCGCACAAACGGTACTTAAGTTCCCCAGCCCGGATGCCCAGTCGTTCGAGGATTCGCTTGCGGCCTCGCGCGAATTCATCAAGCGCTGGAAGGATCACCCGCTGGTGGTGCCGGCCGTTGGGCCGCACTCGCCCTATTTGTGCACCGCCGACATGCTGCGCCAGAGTGCCGAACTGGCCGCAGAGTTCGACGTGCCCCTGCACGTCCACCTCGCGGAAACCGCGCTGGAGGTGGAGAACTCGCGCCGCGAGCATGGCATGCCGGTCATCCCCTACGTCAAGAAACAGAACCTGTTCGATGCCAAGGTGTTGGCAGCGCACTGCGTGCACATCGACGAGGGCGAAATGCGCACGCTCTTGCACTACAACGTGGGCGTCGCGCACAACCCCTCCTCAAATATGAAGTTGGCCTCGGGCTTCGCGCCGGTGGTGAAAATGCTCGAGACCGGGCTGGCGGTGGGCATTGGCACCGACGGACCGGCCTCCAATAACGACCTGGACATGTTCGAGGAGACGCGCCTGGCGGCTTTCATCGCCAAGGGGCAGAGCGGCATGCCGACCGCGCTGCCGGCGCGCATGGCGCTGACGATGGCCACGCGCCTGGGTGCCAAGGCGCTCTACATGGGGGATCGCATCGGGTCGCTCGAACCGGGCAAATCGGCCGATGTGGCGGTGGTCGACCTGTCGACGCTGCACAATTCGCCCAGCTTCTCGCACAGCACCGATGCGCTGTACGGCCAACTGGTGTACACCGCGCACGCCTCGGACGTGACCGATGTGATGGTGAGCGGCCGGTGGCTGATGCGCGGGCGTGCGCTGCAGACGCTGGACGAAGCGGAGCTGGTGCGCCAGGCGCGCGAGGTGGCCAAGCGCATCGACACGTTCCTCATTGAACGTGAGACCTCGGTATTCTCCAAGTTGGTGGCCATCGGGGGAGCAACGGAGGGCGAATCGTTCGAGGTGCAAGTGAAAGTGCGCCTGGCGGATCGCGAGGGCGTCGTGCGCGCGCTGGGAGCCGAGCCCTTCTCGGTGCTGCGGGCGCGCCGCTATCGCGAATACGATACCTACTTCGTCTTCGACGACCCGGCACAAGGGCGGCTGCGCTACCGTGAGGACGAGTTCGTGGGCGAGGACGGCGAGGTCTACAACGTGCGCTACCGTCTGACGCTGACCGGCCAGGCGCGCGACCAATCGTATGCGGCCTCGATCCTGGTCTCGCGCTCGCGCTTCATCGCCCCGGCCACGCACAGCCTGCGCTTCTACCGCGAATACTTCCAGCCTGCACGCGAGATCGAAATCCGCAAGGACCGCCGGCGCTGGCTGGTGCACTACCACGACACGGAATTTTTCATCAACCTGGACCAGGTCTCGCAGCCAAAGCTCCCGGGGTACTTCCTCGAAGTGAAGAGCCGTACCTGGTCGCGCATCGACGCGGAGAACAAGGCCAAGCTCATTGTCGAGATGTTGAAGGACTTGGGGTTAGATACCGCCCAAGCGGTCGGTGCGGAGTATGTACAGATAGCCGACCCGCCTGCCTAAGCAAAGCGTGGCGCTCATCTCGCGCCTGATCGCTCGCCGCTTGTTCCGCGGCCTGAGGCCTCACCTGCGGGTCGTCAGCCCTTGGCACCAAGCTCCGTAAGGCGTATTCCTCTTCCAAGGTTGTGTTCCCCGGACACCGACTGACGCAAGCCCGGATGCACCACTATTGAATACGCAATTGACATGGCATTTCCGGCAGGAAGGGCACGAATCGCGCCATGCGGCACGCATCTTGCAACTTGCCTATTCCAGAGACCGAAGCTATACTCCCGCCGCGAGTGGCGCCAATCCCGGCGCCCAGGCGGCCCGGCCCGGAAAGGAATCCACGAGATGCTTCCTGCCCAACGTGCTATCCCTCGCATTCGCCAGACTGCCACCGCGCACCTGACCCAGACCATGAACCTGCTGGGCCTTTCGCGCGCCGAGCAGGGCGAATTCCTTAATTCTGTCCTGGCCTCCAACCCGGCCCTCGAGCTGACCAAACCCACGCGCTGCCCGACCTGTCGGCGCGCGTTGTATTTGCCCGGACCGTGCCCGGTCTGCCACCCGGCCCGCGAAGGCCCGATCGTTTTCTTGGCCACGCCCCCGGGGCGAGGTCGCGACGAGAGCGGCGAGGAGAACCTGCCCGAACCCGCTCAGCCGGAACGGCTTTCGGACTTCCTGCTGCGCCAGATTGGGCCCGAGCTCTCGCCCGAAGAACGGTCCGTGGCCAACTATCTCATTGCCCGTCTCGACGAAAACGGGCTGATGCCCGAATCGTCCGCGGAGGCTGCGCGCTACCTGCACCAGCCATTGGCCGTCGTCGAAAAGGTGCTGCACGCCATCCAGCGCTGTGACCCGCCCGGCATTGGGGCGACTTCGCCCATCGAAGCGCTGCTCATCCAGGTGGAGCAACTGGCCGAAACCCACGACGTGCCGCAGGCCGTGCGCCCGATCATCCTCGAACACCTCGAACCGCTGGCCCACGGCGAGTTCGGCCTGATTGCGCGCGCCCTCTCGCTTCCCCGGCCGGAGGTAGAAGCGGCGGCCAAGTTCATTCGCCTTAACCTGACGCCTTACCCCGGGCGCACCTTTCTGGGCCATGACCATCAGCCCACCGCGCCCGACCCCGAGCTGTATCACGAAGCCGAAATGGTGTTCCGCCTTGCGCCCAACGCCGCCGAAGGTCCGCTCATCGTCGAAGTCTATGCGCCGCTGGTGGGCCGCCTGCGCGTCAACCCGGAGATCCGCACGCTGGTCAAGACGCTGAGCGGCGCCGAGCGCGAGAACTGGGAGGGCAAGGTGGAAGAGGCGGCGCTGGTGGAGAAGTGCCTGCGCCAGAGTCAGGTCACCGTCCTGCGCCTGGCGGCCATCCTGGCCGAGGAGCAGCGCGCTTTCATCCTGGGCACCGACCGCGAGCTCATCCCGATGACCCGCGCGCGCATCGCCGCACGGCTGGAGGTGCACGAGTCGACCATCTCACGCGCCGTGAGCCGCAAGCGCGCTGCGCTGCCCAGCGGGCGCATCGTGCCCCTGTCGAAGTTCTTCGACCGCAGCCTGTCGGTGCGCGACGTGGTGCGCTCGATCATTGCCGAGGAGAACCGGCCCCTGACGGATACCGAAGTTGCTGGTATGCTAAAGGAACGCGGCATCCCGGTGGCGCGCCGGACGGTGGCCAAGTATCGCGCCATGGAAGGCATTCTGCCCGCCGCGCTGCGCCGTACGCAGCGCGCCCAGCGGAGCGCCGCGCTCTCGGCATCCTGACGAACGCGGAAGGCCCTCTGCCGATGCGGGTTTCGCGCGCGAAGCCAAAACCCTCCGAGCGCCTCTCGGCTCACGCCCTGGCGCTTGCTGAAGTCAACCACGAAGCGTTGTTTCTCGTGGCCTCGGTGGGCGGACGCATCCTGGATGCCAACCCCACCGCGGGACGGCGGCTGGGCAAGGCACGCGATGAAATCATCGGCGTTCCCATCGCCGAACTCCTTTCACTCCCCGAACTCGATCGCATTCTGCGTAATCGGACCACCGGCCGACCTGTGCGTTGGAGCCAGCGCCTCGAACTCGCGGGCGAAGTCCCTGCGCGCCTGTGGGACATTCAAGTCATGCCCCTCGCAGAGAGCGACCCGGCCGAAGCACTGGTCACGCTGCACGCGGAAAGCGAGTATGAGGGGGCGTACGTTCCTCGCCTGCAAGTGGGGTTGGGCACGCTGGTTGAAGCGCTGCGCACACCCGAGAGTGAAAACCCGGCCGCTACATTCGCTCAAGCGTGTGCCGCACTCGTTCCATGCAACGCCTTCGGGCTGTACTTGCCCTCGCCCGAGGGCCATGCGCTGAGCCTGGCCCAGAGCCGCGGCGAAGCGCCCACCCTGCCCGCCTCGATCGCGGACGATGAAATATCCTCGGCAACAGGGCGAGTGTCGTGGAAGCTGGGACAGCCGACCACAACGGAACTAACCCGCTGGGCAGGCGCGAACGGTGTGCGCGAGTTGGCGCTGCTCACGGTTCCGCCGGGCGAGGCGCCTCAGACCGCGCTGCTCTACTCTTGGCAGGAAAGCGACCCGCCCTACGACCTGGCACTGCTGCTCCTGTTGAGCGCGCTCGCGGCCGAATCGTGGATCCGTGCGCGGACGCGCACCAGCGCGCTGGCTGGCATGCAATCGCAGCTTTCGCGGGTGCAGTCGGTCAACCAGTCGCTGATCGAGGAGCTGCCGCACGCGATCCTGCTCCTGCACACGGCCAGCAGCCAGGTGGTGGACGCAAACCCGGGCGCGGAAGAAATGCTCGAGTACAGCGAGGGCGAGTTACGGCACGCCAAACTCGAGGAATGGCTGACCGCGCCGGAGGCGGTGGTTGCGGTGCGTGCCGCCGGCGAAAGTGGGCGCATCCAGGAAGTGAACGAGTTGACATTGTATCGGCGCTCGGGCGAGTCGTTCCCGGCCTTCTTGCGGGCCATCCCCATTCGCAGCGACCCGGCGCGAGCGCCGGACGAAACGCTGGTCATCCTCTCCGACATCACCTCCAGCCAGGCGGCGCGCGTCGAAGCCCAGCACCTGCAGCGCCAGGCCGTACTGGGCTGGCTGGCGGCCGCGTTCGCCCACGAGGTGCGCAACCCGCTCAACAACCTGACCTTGCAGTTGGGCGAAATGGGTATGCTGCACACCCTGACGCCGGAAGTGGCGGAACTGGTGAAAGAGGCGCAAAGCGAATGCCGGCGCCTGAGCGACATCTCGCGGCGCATGCTCGATTTCGCCCGCGGGCAGGATTTCCGTTTGGTGCCGACCGACATGGTCGCACTGGTCAACCGCATCCTGCAACGCATGCGGCCCACGCTCGAGCGGGCCGACGTGCAATCGCACCTGACCGCGCCCGAGGGTGTGCCGCACGCCATGGCCGACCCGCTCTCGATCGAGCAGGTCATCATCAACCTGATCGACAACGCCGCCAAAGCCATGCCCGAGGGCGGGCACCTGGCGGTGACGATCGAACCCCGCAATCTGCCCAGCGGCGGCCCCGGGGTGGAAGTGCGGGTGGCCGACACCGGCCAGGGGCTGCCCTCCACGGTAAGGGAGAAACTCTTCCAGCCGTACGTCACCACGCGCGCCGAGGGCCACGGGCTGGGCCTGGCGCTCTCGCGCCACATCCTCGACGCCCATCGCGGTACACTCATTGCGGAAACCTACCCCGGG
>JAPLGX010000377.1 GCA_026389925.1 Chloroflexota bacterium | reverse complement strand
GCGCTGGCCCTGGAAAACATGGGCCTGATGGGTGAGGACTCGCCGCCGTTCGCCGAGGTTGCGCGCGGCAAGAAGGAGGGGGAGGGGTAGGAGGCGGGAACCACGGCCTGATACGGCTTTGCTACTCTCGTGTATCGCGCGGCGGGTCTCCCGACCCGCCGCGCAAACCGCGATCTGGTACTGTCATACCAGACATCCACGAAGGCAGGCATCCCTTCCCCGAAGCTCAACAGCGTCGAGACGCCTGCCGGGACCTTCTACGCAGCACAAGCAGCCCGCCCAGGGCCAGCAGCGCGAGCGTGGTGGGCTCCGGCAAGGGGGTAGCCAACCGCTCACAGACCAGAAGGTTGTCCACATAGAGCACGTGATCGCTGCCCGCGAGCAATTTCAGGCTGAATTCGTGACAGAGGGTCGGGTCCAGACCATAGTCCAGAAGGCTGAACTCCTGCGAGAAGCTCCGGAAATCCCCACTGTCATCGACTTGCCCCAAGCCCGTGGCGTCAGCCAGTTCGGCCAGAAGTAGGCCATCGAGGAGGACCTCAAGCGTGCCAAGAGTCTCAAATGCGTAGAGAAAGGAAACCTTGAATTGTTCAGGCGTTGATACCGGGCTGGACACGATGCAGTCATCAGGCCCAGTGCTGCCGGCGGCTTCCATTCGAAGAACAGACTCCTGGGGCTCATTCGCGAGGGTCACCAAGGAGGCTCCCCCACTCGCGCCTGCCCGAACGCTGAAAGCCTCCTGGAAATCCCCCGCGCTTTGGAAACTTGACTCCAAGAGTCCGTAGTGCTCATGAGCAGAGTTTGCAGGCGAGAAAAAAGTCCCCATGTAAAGGTAATAAGGCTGGGTGGTATCAGTCGCCCACTTCCACCACTCGATCCCGTCCTCGAGTTTGAAGACAACCCCATTGTGATTGGGGTCGCCAGTCCACCACGTATCCCTCACGGCAAAGTAATCATCGTAGGTTCCCGGGAAATCCTGATAGCCATAGGCTACCACGGAATGAAATCCCGCGGGAGTATCCAACTTAATCTCCATTGGGCGCCCGGCATCAATCTCTTTCTTTAAATATGCAAAGCTAAGGCCCTCCATTCCAGAGCATTGGCTGTCCGACACACACTTGATCCCGGCAATGAAGCTGTATCCCTTCTCCTTGGCGAACTCCGTCATGGCGCCAGGTATCCTGAGTGGACGGGTTGCCCCCTCACTGGATGTCCACATCAGGACGCCCAAGTGCTCAATGACTTGGTTCACAGGATCAGCATCGTTGTGAGCGTCGTTGCTGGATGGCGGAGTACCGGGCCACATGTTGGGGTGACTCTGGTCCCAGTACCCCATGATCATCGCGGCGCTCGTTGGGGAACACCCCCGGCGCCATTTGTACTCGGGAACGCCGGCCATGTCGCGTATCACGCGCTGTGCCACCAACGTCCAGTTGTTGTCACGGTCGTACACTGCGTCCAGGCGATCCTTCCCTGTCACAGTCGTGTCGCGCAGACGTCCGTCGGCAATCGCCGCTTTCAGGGGTTCTGCGTCATTGCCGTATTCGTAGAGTGTCAGCCCTCGTGTGTCCACGCTCGAAGTGGGTGCAATGTCGAAGTTATAAGCGTAGATGCATTCCTTCCCGTCCTTTCGTTTCCCGTTGTCGAACGCGTCCGCAAGTCGCACGTGGCCGGTCGCGGAGCCCCCTACATCCAGATCGCCCAATGCGCAGTTTCCTAAGAATCGCTTGTCCGGGGCGCTTGCGGCCTCAAGGGACGTTGTGACGGCATTCCCACCCTCGAACACCAGCCTCGTGTAATCGAGCCCTGACAAGGCGTCGGGTATGGTGCTTTCGTTCTGCACGCTCAGGCCTTTGACGTGGATGGTACTGCACGGCACAGCGCTAAAGGATGCCCCTGGCCCGAAGCGCAGTGTCCCAGAGACTGTGATGTCCGCGGAGGAATCGGAAATGGCGAACGTACCTTCACCGGCGCTACCGATATCAAGATCCTGTACCTCAAGCCGTCCGCCGCCAATGGTGTAACTGCCTGTGGCACCGGGCGTAGTGGCAACGGAGAGAGAACCGTTGATGATATTCGTCCCCCCGCTCTGGATGAATATACCGCTTCCCACCCCCCCCACGGTCAGCGATCCTGCGCGCAATTCACCGGTGCCGCTCAGGGTCAGCGTGCCTTGGCCTGCTACGCTGACGGCTTCCCTGACGTTGAGAGTGTTGTTTCCCAAAGCAAGCGTAGCTTGTCCCGCAGAAACGCTCAGGCTTTTCACCGTTTGGTTGCCGCTCAGGCTCATGCTGTACGTGTTGGCTAGCCCGAGAACGACATCATCGAGCATGTCGGGTACTCGGTTACGACCGGCACTGTCTCGCCAATTCGTGCTTGTGGCAAAGGCGCCGCCGGCAGGCTCGATCCATGTCACCAATGTACTCGTCACGGGAACCTGGCTTGGCGGATCAGCGAGCTCGATCGGGGAGAATACCACTCCTGCGCGCAAGTCGACGCTTACGAACGCATAGTCCCCAGGGTAGGACCACGCCTCTGCGGCGATAACGGGTTGAAGGCAGATACCAGTGACGCCGGGGTCGACGGGTGGCGAACCCGGCATCTCGGGATCTCCTGGGATATATCCGTTCACGAACATCGGCCAACTGACCCATTGGTTCGACCAACCTTGCGATATCAGGTCGTAATTAGTATCGTGAATAAGTGGGGAAGGAGAGCCCCCGTAGTTGATGTCGGCATATACCCACTGGACACTACCTTCACCGGGGGGGCCCCCTGCCCGGGCACGCGCTGTGCAGGTGACCCAGGAGTACAGGTATCCTGGGCCAGTGGCGGCTGTCGTGATCGATGGGTACAGCCACACGAAATTGTGTCCTTCCCCGCTGACTCCGCATTCTACTGACATCGCGAGAGTGATGGCGTTCTCGGTTAGGGTCAGCGAGTACGTGTGGTTGCCGGACAGGCCGATGTCCGAATACCCAGGGAAGTAGAGTCCGCAAGGGGAGTAGTATTCGAGGTGAAGAGTAGGGGACGAGCTGAGTTCGCATTCAACGGTAATGCCGTAGGTGCCCAAGCCCGGAGGGCCCGGATCGCACTGGGCGTGGGCCACCGAACAAGCGGACACCAGCACGGCGAGAACGGCTGTCGGCGTCAACCATTTACGCCGCCCTCGAAGAGCCGCCAGCAGGCCAAAAGCCAATAGCGACAGCGTTGCCGGTTCGGGAGTCAGCACCACGTTGTCCAGAGTGGTGGTCTCATTCCCCACGTACCAATCGCCACGAATATAAATGGTGTCAAGGGCCGAGAGCACATCCTGGAAGTCCTGGGCATTCGCGACAGATCCAGTTGGGCTACCTACTCGCCAGTCCGAGCCGCTGTTTAGAGGCAGTCCATACGAATTCCAGGTTGGTGATGGCGCTGACATCGCGGGCCACACGAGAGTCTTGCCGCTGCCCGCAAGCATGACGCCTGAGTACGGACTCCCGTCTGACGGACTGGACTTTAGATCGAAAGACAGGGCACCTCCGTAAGCGGATGCCTGGTTTCCAAGGAACTTTGCCGGGGCCTTGAACCAGAACGAGTAATTCGACGGATATGACTCATCGTGAGCGTGGACACAGCTGTCTGGGTTGCCTCCGGAGGATTCCCATGTCATCGGCAAGGTCTGATGCACGGTGGGTGGAAAGTAGGGAACATTGAGATCCGCAACCTGCCACCCATCAGCACTTGAGTCAAACGTACTTGATATGGGGGCAGCGTCGGCCAAGTGTTCTGATACGCTCATCCCGACTGCCACCAACAGCACAACGACCGCGGGTACGATACCGGTGGTTCTCACATTGCGCTCCTCTCCATTGAGTTCTGAGAAACCTGGGAATCCGGATAGCACATAGGGCCCTTTCAACTCCACGGGGCAAAGCGGCTGAGCCAAAGCGTAAGAACGATGCAAGCCTGTCCTGCTACCGCTCCTCTCGACTCGTAAATTTGGCCTGACCTGCGCGCAAAGGCGACCGGAGGATATCCTCCCCCGGCCGCCGTACACTCTTCTTTTGGCCCACCCCACTCGAACCCCCTCCGAGGGAGGCGATGCCTTTCTCTATATCACTCACTTAGGAATTTACCCCATGAACCTCTGGCTGTCAAGCATGAAACTGCCACAGGCCAATTTTATTTAACTGTTGAGACCGCCACTATAGTTCACGGTCGCCAACTTCGCGGGTAGAGGCACCGGCACCGGTTTCACACGCGAAGGGGAACGATACCTTCTGTTCTGTGGCGTTCTTGCTCCAAGTGTCGTGTGTGGATGTTGGCACGGTATGCGTGGCAACATAGAAGGGCCACCCCGACACGGCGCGCCTGATGGTCATCCGGAGGGGCGGCCCATGTGGCTGCGCGCCGTCGTGAGGAATAGTGCTCGCTCTTGAAATGTCCGTCATGAGGCCGCGGAGCCAATCACTCACCACCGCGCTGCGATACCTTGACACGCGGCCCCCTAAAACCTCTAATGTCTGGTTCACCCCCGTCCTGAAAGGCGCTAGGGGTGCATCCGGTGTTGGCGTGGCGGGCAGTCTTGGCTGCTGCGCAAACACTGGTTTGCATGCGCGGCGGGTCTCCGGACCCGCCGCGATAGCGGGGATTGCGGCGTCAGCGCGGCGGGTACGGAGACCTGCCGCGCACATTA
>JAPLGX010000314.1 GCA_026389925.1 Chloroflexota bacterium | reverse complement strand
CGAAGCCCAAAGATGGCACCCTTTGGACGATCCATTCTATGGCTTGGGAAACGCACGGCGGTGAACCCCGAATCTTGGACAGGATTTGACCCTCGGGATTGTGGGGAGGCTACGAGCATGGCTGCAGAGTCGCGATGAACTGCGATGGTGCTCGATAGCCAATCGATGAATGCCTCCTGACGTTGTTGTAGTAGGCGATCCTTTCTGCGACAAGTGCTATCAGCTCCTTCCGGCTCTTTGCGTCGAGGAGCAGCGAGCGGTTCTCAGTCTTGAAGCGACTATTGAAGGCCTCCATCTCGGTGTTGTCTTGGGCGCCGCCCAGCGCGTAGGACACGCGCACCTGATCCTTCAGCAAGAGCCTGGCCGTCCAGGCGTAGCTGGTGAAGAGCGGATCCTGGTCATGATGGATCGTCACCGCACTAACGTCCTTGCGGCGAGCTCTCAGGCCGTGCTTGGCCTGCTGCCAGGCCTCGAGCGCCAGGCTGGTCACCGCCCGCTCTCCCACCTCCCAGCCCAGCACGACTTTGCTGGTGTGGTCCAGGAGAGGAATCAAGTAGGCCTTTCGCCTTCCACCCGCGTACACCAGTTCCGTGAAGTCGGTGTGGGCAACCTCCAGAGGCCGGATCTCTTGTCGGCCAACGACCAGGTTGATCCGCGTACCGGCAGCCGTGATCGCACGGCGGATCCCGCTCGGTTTCGGCATGCGCGTGCCCCGGATCAGAGGCAATCCCCACGCCCGATGGAGCCTTTGGACGACCTTGCGGTTGATCCGCCGTCCGGTTCGCTCCCGCAGCTCCGGCGTCGTCCGACGGCAGCCATATTCCGGGTGCCGTCGGGCAATCGCCTCCAGGGACCCTCGCAGATCGGCGTACTTCTCCGCATAGCTGCGCCGTCGGCTCTGGTGGTAGTGCCACGTCGAGCGTGGCAGCTCCAGGGCGGCCAGGGCAGACGTGAGGCCGAACGCGCTTCGGGCACGACCCGCCAGTTCCACTTTCCGCTCGGAACTCATCTGTCCCCTGGACTGCGTCTAGGGCAGGCTGGCCCAAGAAGTTTTTTAGCAGCGCGATCTCCACTTCCTTCTTGCCCACCAGTTGCTCCAACTGCCGGATCCGTCGCTCATACTCCTGGACCGGTCCATCCTCCGCGAACAGCTCCGCCCCGCGCTCGAGGAACTCCTTCTTCGACAGCCCCACCGAGTTGGGGTGGATGCCGTACTGCTTGGCGATCTGCCCGGGCGTTTTCTCGCCAGTCAGCGCCTCCAGCACCACCTGGAACTTCACCTTCGGCGAATACCTCTTCTTGGCCGTGGCTTCTGCCTCCTCTCGGCACAGCCCTGGCCGTAGCCTACCTCACCTTCCGACAAGGTCAACCCCACATGACACGCATGTCCAACTTTCAGGGGTCATAACCCAATGAGGTACTTATTCACCCGTGTGATGGTGTCGATTCCAACCTTGGTTGCTGTTAGCGTTTTTATATACCTTCTCATGGCGCTGTCGCCAGGCGATCCGCTTTCTCAATTTGCCATGAATCCTGCGATTACGGCTGAAGTGCGAGAGAATATCCGGAGATCATTGGGCCTGGATAAACCCCTCTATTTGCGCTACCTGAAATGGGCGTGGGCCTTCGCTCAAGGCGATTGGTCATGGTCCTTCATGTCACGGACACCGGTGAGATCCCTAATACTCCAGCGATTTGGCCCGACAGTATCGATAGTTGGCGTCGCATATGTAGTAGGTATTCTTCTGGCTTTCCCGCTAGGAGTTCTCTCAGCTATCAAGCGCTATAGCCTATTCGATCAGATTGCCACGTTTCTTGCGTTTATGGGTTTCTCTTTGCCAACCTTCTTTAGCGGCATGATGATCATGATGTTCTTCAGTATCCGTCTTGGATGGTTACCCTACATTTATGATAGTACGATAAGAGTGGTGGATTGGCCAAGCCTTGTGGCGCAGATTAAGCAGTCAATCATGCCTATGAGCGTGCTGGGCATATGGCAGACGGCCACAATGATGCGATATGTGCGTTCGGCCACACTTGATGTCCTCCCTCAAGATTATGTCCGAACTGCACGTTCGAAAGGACTGACGGAGGTTCTTGTAAGCACACGCCACGTCCTGCGAAATGCTCTCATACCAGTGGTAACTCTGATTGCTCTTCAATTACCCGTGGTATTCACGGGTGCCCTGATAACGGAACAAGTCTTTAGTATCCCTGGAATCGGATCCTTGCTAATAAAGTCGATCTACTATGGTGACGTACCGGTCGTCATGGCGATCACGATGGTATTTGGCATCATGGTAGTTGTGTTCAATTTGCTCGCGGATATTCTCTATGCATGGCTTGATCCTCGGATTCGTTATACTCGTTAGGCTGTGATGGCGCTGGCTATAGGCAGATGACTCTGATTCCGCTGATTTGCCGCATCCAGGGTCAGGTCATGCCACTGGAGCGGTGGAGTTTGGTCCACGGGTGCGGGGTCTCGGTTTTCTGCGCATCCGTCCGGTCTGGCCTTTCGGACACCATTATCCTGTCTCTGCTTGCGGGCACCAATCTGTAAGGAGCGCCGCTGCGACTTATCTCCCTCGCGCGTGGGTAGGATGAGACAATGAGAACGGTAGGCAGTTCGGCC
>JAPLGX010000046.1 GCA_026389925.1 Chloroflexota bacterium | reverse complement strand
GAACAGATGGCCGCGGAGGTGTCGCGGCGGGGTGAAGAGGAGAGCCCGCAGAATGGCTCTCGCGCGGCGTGATCCTGTTCGGACGCCCTCCTAAGCGCGTTGGCTGACGGAGGGAGATCATGGCCCATCCGAATCTCGACACGATCGACAGATTCTGTGAGGCTTACGGCCGTCACGGCTTGGTTGCGATAAGGCAGGTGATGGCGGAAGAGGTTACCTGGAGCTTCCCCGGAAGTCATCCGGCGAGCGGCACCCAAGCCGGAATTGACGCGGTGATCGCCTTCTTCAATACGATGGGAGGCATCATGGGGGAATCGAACGTGGAAGCCGTCAAACGGGTGACGGGCGCCAATGATGGCTATGTCGTGGAATGCCAGCACATCCGGACTCATCGAAAAGATGGATTCGAGGTGGATCACCCTTGGTGTGTGCTCTGGCACATCGCCGATGGAAAGATCGTAGAAGGGAGGCACTGTGCCCGTAACCCACAAACGGTTGACGAATTCTTCAGCCGACGATTGAGCTGAGATGAGTTCGCGGGGTGCGGCCAGGTGCATGTTGGCGGCCGCCCGTCGGTGGCGAGGCGCGCGACCGGCTGGTGCGCGGCTGCGAATGGGGCAACCCGTTGGCGGCGTGAGGGAGACCGCCGAAACTCAGGTATACTTGGTGCGAGTCCTCTCCCTCCCGCCGCTCGGCGGGAGAATCGTGTGCCGCCGAGGCCCATGGACACCGCCCACATCCGTAACTTCTGCATCATCGCCCATGTCGACCACGGCAAATCGACGCTGGCCGATCGTTTTCTGCAGCTGACCGGAACGGTCAGCGAGCGTGAAATGACCGAGCAGGTGCTCGACAGTATGGACCTCGAACGCGAGCGAGGCGTCACGATCAAAGCCTCCGCGGTGCGCATGACCTACCTGGCGGCCGACGGGCAAACCTACGAACTCAACCTGATCGACACGCCCGGGCACGTGGACTTTTCATACGAAGTCAGCCGGGCGTTGGCCGCCTGCGAAGGGGCCCTGCTGGTGGTGGACGCCACGCAGGGCGTCGAAGCGCAAACGTTGGCCAACCTGTATCTGGCGCTCGAATCCAATCTCGAAATTATCCCGCTGCTGAACAAAATCGACCTGCCGTCGGCGCGCACCGAGGAGGTGGCGGGGGAAATCGTCCGCTTGCTGGGCGTGGCGCGCGAGTCAATTCTGTCCATTTCCGCCAAGAATGGGACGAACGTGGCGGCGGTGCTGGAGGCCGTCGTGCGCAGCGTGCCGCCGCCCTCGGGTTCGGCCCAAGCCTCAACCCGCGCCTTGATCTTCGACTCGCACTACGACGCCTACAAAGGCGTGGTGGCCTACGTGCGAGTGCGCGAGGGCGAGCTCAACCGCGCGCACTCGTTCCGGCTGATGTCGACGGGTGCGGAGTTCGACCCGATCGAGGTGGGGCACTTCTCGCCGGGCATGCGCCCGAACACCAGCCTGAGCGCGGGCGAGGTGGGCTACGTGGCCACCGGGTTCAAGGGCGTGCGCGAGTGCCGGGTAGGCGACACGATCACCTCCAGCGCTCATCCGGCGAGCGAGCCGCTGCCCGGCTACCGCCGGGTGAAGCCGATGGTCTTCGCCGGGGTGTATCCGGTGGAAGGCGAGGACTACGCCGCGCTCAAGGATGCGCTCGAAAAGCTTCAGCTCAACGATGCCTCGCTCGTCTTCGAGCCGGAGACCTCCCAGGCGCTCAATTTCGGCTTCCGCTGCGGTTTCCTCGGCCTGTTCCACATGGAAATCTTCCAAATCGCCGAAGTGCGCGAGCCATGGATGGAGATCGAGGTCTTTACGCCCGACACGTACTACGGGACGGTGATGGACTTGGTCACCCAACGCCGCGGCACCTTTGCGGGCCAGGAGTATCCCGCACCCGGCCGGGTGCAGCTGCGCTTCGAGCTGCCCCTTTCGGAACTGATCATCGATTTCTACGATCAGCTCAAGTCGCGGACGCGCGGATATGCCTCGCTCGACTATCACGTCGCGGGCTACCGGGCCGATGATCTGGTGCGGCTCGACATCCTGATCAACGAGGAACCGGTCGATGCGCTGGCCTCGATCGTCCACCGCGACCAGGCCTACAACAAAGGGCAGCGCCTGGTGACCAAGCTCAAAGCGATCATCCCGCGCCAGTTGTATGCCGTGCCGATTCAAGCGGCGGCCGGCGGGCGGGTCATCTCGCGCGCCAATGTCAAGCCGCTGCGCAAAGACGTGCTGGCCAAGTGCTATGGTGGCGACATCACCCGCAAGAAGAAGCTGCTCGAAAAGCAGAAGCGCGGCAAACGGCGCATGAAGATGGTAGGCAACGTCGAGATTCCGCAGGAGGCGTTCATGGCCATCCTGCGCATTGAAGGGGAATAGTGCCCGGAAGATTCCACGCCTGGCGAGTCTGCAGCCATAGGGTGCCCGCGTGAAGGGACGCGTGTCCTGGCGCCTCGCGCTGCGCTGGGCGCCCGGGCTGGCGCTCAGCCTGGTCGCGGTCGTGCTCCTGCTGCGCGTCGTCAGCCTGGAGCATCTTGCCGCCGCCTGGCAGCGGGCCAACGGGCTCTACTTTCTTCCAGGGGCCGTGCTGCTGCTGCTGGCGATGATTGCGCGCGGGCTGGCCTGGCGCGTGCTGGCGGGCGGGTGCCTCCGCCCGTCGCGCGCATTCTGGGTGCTCAACGTGGGCTATTTGGTCAACGCCGTCCTGCCTCTGCGCCTAGGGGATCTGGCACGCGCGGTCCTGGCGGGCTCTCCGCGCGAGGGCGATGCGCCGGCGATGCCCGTCAGCCGTGCATTATCCTCCGTCGTCCTTGAGAGGGTGCTCGACCTCGTGTGCACTTTCGGGCTGGTCTTGCTGGCCCTGCCTGTGGTGGCCGGCCAATCGTGGGGCGGGCGGACGATTGTCTGGACTCTGGCCACCGCAGGCCTGGGCGTGGGCGGCGTGCTGGCGGCCGGCCTGTTGCGCGGCCCGCTCATCCGCTGGCTGAGCACGCGCGCAACCCCGGCCTCGCGCGCGGCGCGCTGGGTCGAGCGCCTGGAAAGCTTCTTGCGCGGGCTCGATGCCCTTCGCGATTGGCGCACCGCGCTGCCAGCCATGGTGCTCCTGGCCGCAACGTGGTTCATCTGGCTGCTCGAGTACACCGTTCTGCTGCGCGCCTTTGTGCCGGCCGCCGGCCTGGGGCAGGGGCTGGTGGCGCTGGTGGGTTCGGCGCTGGGCATGATGATCCCTTCCTCGCCCGGCGGGATCGGTGTGTATGAGGCGGCGGTGGTCGGGGCGCTGGCGGTGGTCCACATCGATAAAGAGACGGCCCTGGCCTACGCCATCTCGGTGCACGTGCTCAATTCGGCGGGGGTCATTGTGTTGGGCTTGATTGGACTCGTGCGTGAGGGTCAAACACTGGAACGCCTGATGCGAGAGGTGTGGCGTGTCTCTGCCGGACGCCGACCGCATGAGACGCCGCCCGCAGAAACTTAGTGTCGGCCAGCGACTGCCCATGCGCATCCTGATTGCCCTCACTTACTATCGCCCGCACGTTTCGGGTCTGACGATCTACGCCGAGCGTCTGGCGCAGGCCCTGGTTGCACGCGGACATCGCGTGACCGTGCTCACCTCACGCTTCGACGCACGCCTGCCCGCGCGCGAGACGCTCGGCGGCGTGGAGATCGTTCGCCCGTGGGTCATGGCGCGCTTGAGCAAGGGCGTGCTCATGCCGACCATCGGGGTCTGGGCCACGCGCCTGGCCGCCTCGCACGATGCGTTGAGCATTCACCTGCCTCAGTTCGATGCCCCGGGCCTTGCCGCGCGCGGCCGCGCCCTAGGCCGCCCGACGGTTCTCACCTATCATTGCGATCTCAGCCTGCCGCCGACGCCTTTCAACCGCCTGGCCAATCAGGCGGTTCATCTGGCCAACCATCTCGCGGCACGCGCCGCGGATCGCATCGTTTCGTACACCCGCGACTACGCGGAGCATTCGCCATTCCTCTCGCACTACCTCGGGAAGGTGCATGTCATTCCTCCTCCGGTAGAGGTCGCGCGGGCCGCGCCAGCCGAGGTCGAAGCCTTCCGCACGCGGCACGGGTTGGCCGGCCGCACGGTCGTGGGGATGGCTTCGCGCCTGGCAACCGAGAAGGGCGTCGAGCATCTTCTGGCGGCGCTTCCGGCGGTGATGGAGGCCTTCCCCGATCTCACGGTTCTTTTCGCCGGACAGTATCAGAACGTGCTGGGTGAAGAGAGTTACGCACGCCGACTGGCGCCGTTGATCTCCGCCCTCGGCGACCGCTGGCGCTTCCTGGGGACGCTCGACCCCCGTGAGATGAGCGCATTCTTCAAAGCCTGCGACGTCACCGTTTTGCCGAGTATTAACAGCACAGAATCCTTCGGGTTGGTGCAGATCGAATCGATGATGTGCGGGACGCCGGTGGTGGCCTCTGGGCTGCCCGGCGTTCGCCAGCCGGTCGGGCTGACCCGCATGGGGCAAGTGGTGCCGGTCGGTGCGCCGACGGAATTGGCGCGTGCGCTGATCGAGGTCCTGCGGTCGCCGCAGCGTTATGCGCAGCCGGCCATCGACCTGGCGGCCACCTTCTCGCCCGCAGCGGTTGCCGCGGCTTACGAGAAGCTCTTCGCCGAGATTTCAACGGCACGCGGCGCGCCCGCCAGCCGAGGCCTCTAGCATGGCCGAACCCTCAGCGCGCGCCATCCTTCGCCGCCACCTGAACGCGTTGCCCTACTTCCGCGCGTTGGTGCGGGCGGTCGAGGATCGGTTCTATCAAGAACTGCCGCTGCCTCGTCCCGTCCTGGATATCGGCTGCGGCGACGGGCATTTTGCCTCGGTCGCGTTCGACCGGCCACTGGACATGGGGTTGGATCCCTCATCGATCGTCCGCGAGGCGGCGGCTCGCGGCGGATACCGCCTGGTGGTGCAGGCCGACGGCGCGCGCGTCCCGCTCCCGTCGGGGTTCTTCGCGAGCGCCATGAGCAATTCGGTTCTCGAGCATATTCCGCAATTGGATGCGGTGTTGCATGAGGCGGCGCGCGTTCTGCAGCCCGGCGCGCCTTTCAACTTCTGTGTTCCCAACCCCAACTACCTGGGCTTCCTGTCGATTGCCCGGTGGCTGGATGCGCTTGGGCTGCGCAGCCTGGCCGGCGCCTATCGCCAATGGTTCCGCCGCATGACGCGCGTCGAGCACCTGGAGCCGGAGCCGGCCTGGCGCGCGCGGCTTGAGGCGGCGGGGTTTGGCCTCGAGCGCAGTTGGGAATACTTCTCGAGGGGTGCACTGCAAACCCTCGAATGGGGTCACCTGGGCGGCCTGCCGTCGCTCGTGGCGCACAGGGTCACTGGCCGATGGATCCTGGCCCCCGGGCGCGCGAACCTGGCGGTCACCGAGGGCCTCGTGGCGCGATACTTCGATGAAGGCTTGCCGAAGGCTGGAGCCTTCACCTTCTACGTGGCACGGCGGCGATGAGCGCCTTCGACAAGAACTATTTCCGCAC
>JAPLGX010000040.1 GCA_026389925.1 Chloroflexota bacterium | reverse complement strand
GCATTCGCCATCCAGGTGGGTGTTCTCCGCAATCCGCTGCTGATTGCTCTCTCCCGCTGGCTTGAGCGCTTCCTTTACCGCCACGCCGACCGGATCATCATCAACTCACCTGGGTTTGCGGACCACCTGGAGCAGGCCGGCGCGGACCGCGCGCGCCTGAGCCTCATCCCCAATGGTGTCGACACGCGGATGTTCGACCCGCAGGCGGATGGAAGAGCCTGGCGCGCGCAGCACGGGCTGCAGCGCGAGTGCGTCGCCATGTATGCGGGTGCGCATGGCCTCTCAAATGACCTGGACGTGCTGCTCGATGCGGCCCAGCGGCTGCAGGTGAAACCCGAAATCGTCATACTGTTCGTGGGCGATGGTAAGGAGAAGCCCCGATTGGTGGCGGAAGCCGAGTCGCGCGGGTTGGCAAACGTGCGCTTCATGCCTGCCCAGGCAAAGAGCCAGATGCCCGCTGCGCTGGCCGCGGCGGATTGCGGCATTGCGATCCTCAAACCGCTGCCGCTTTATGCCACGACCTTCCCCAACAAAGTGTTCGACTATATGGCCGCCGGGAAGCCGGTGGTCCTCGCCATCGACGGGGTGATCCGCCGGGTGGTGGAGCAGGCCCATGGCGGAGTGTTCGTGCCGCCCGGCGATGCGGCGCGCCTGGCCGAGGCGATAGGCTGGGTGGCGGAGCATCCGCGGGAGGCGCGTGAGATGGGCCGCCGAGGACGTGCGTGTGTCGAGGCCGGATACGACCGCGAGCTTGCGGCACAGCTTCTTGAGCGACTTCTGCAGGAGGTGGTCGCGCGGTCGGGCCGACGGACCGCGCCGCTGGCGGGTGGGCCGGGGGAGAGGCCATGACCTGCGCGGAGCGGAACAGCGGGAGCCTGCCGCGCGTCCCAACGGCCAAGCGCGCACTCGATCTCCTGTTGGGCACGCTCGGCTCTATTGTGCTCGTGCCGGTCATGCTCTTCACCGCGGTCGTCGTGTGGGCATGCATGGGCTGGCCGTTATTCTTTACCCAGGCTCGGCCGGGGTTGGGCGGCCGGTCGTTCCGCTTCATCAAGTTCCGCACGCTCACGAATGCGCGCGATGCCCACGGCCGGCTGCTGCCCGATGCCCAGCGGCTGACGCGGTGCGGGCGGTTCCTGCGACGCGCCAGCCTGGATGAGTGGCCGAGCGTGGTCAACGTCCTGCGCGGCGAAATGAGTCTGGTCGGTCCGCGGCCGCTGCTGATGGAATACCTGCCGCGCTATACTCGCGAGCAGGCGCGGCGCATGGAAGTACTGCCCGGCATCACGGGCTGGGCCCAAATCAACGGCCGCAACGCCATCTCGTGGGAGGAGAAATTCGCGCTGGACGTGTGGTACGTGGATCACTGGTCGGTGTGGCTCGACCTGAAGATCGTTTTCATCACAGCCTGGAAGACCGTGCGGGGCGAAGACATCTCGCCGCCCGGCCAGGAATTCGCCGAGCCCTTCGGCGGGGCGGGGCGAGATGCGACGAAAGCTGGCCCGCATGAATGACCAGCCGGGCTGGCGGGCCCGCTTCGTGCGCGGCGTGTATGCGACCCACAACGATTCGCGCGCCGTGCGCCGTGCGCTGACGGGAGTCTTGTCGGAGCCCGCCGGCGGACGCCGGCTGAATGTGGGCAGCGGCGCCACCCGCCTCGGTCACGACGTGGTCAACCTCGATCGCCGCGCCACGTCGTCCACCCATGTTGTGGGCGATGCGCTGGCTCTTCCCTTTGCGGCCGGGACCTTCCATGCGGTCGTTTCGCAGGAGACGGTCGAGCACGTTCTCGATCCGTTCCGGGCCGCGCGCGAGATGGCGCGCGTGATGTCCAAGAATGGAGTGCTCTACCTGCAACTACCGTTTGTGATCGGGTACCACCCGGGTCCCGAAGACTACTGGCGCTTCACGCGCGCCGGCATCGTTCAACTGGTGTTGCAAGCCGGGCTGCGCGTGGAGACGCTGGAACAGAGCGTGTCCGGCGGGACGGGGGGCTACCGCATCCTGGTGGAGTTCGTGGCCGGGTTCTTCGCCGCGGCCTGGTCCGCGCTATACTGGCCGGCCAAGGCGGCGGCCGCGGTCGTGTTCTATCCCCTTGCTGGGGCGCATCGTGGTCGCCGACATCGACCCGCTGGCAGCGTGCCACCAGGTGGCCGATTCGTCGTTCCTTGTCCCGCGCCTCGGCGATGCGGAATACCTGCCCACGCTTGAGCACATCGTCCGCGAGGAGCGGGTCAACCTGGTCTTCCCGCTCATCGACCCGGATGTGCTCATGCTCGCGCGTCACCGCGAGCTGCTCGAACGGGCTGGGGCACGAGTCCTGGTCGTCGATCGAGACGCGGCCGAGGTGGCAAGCGACAAATGGCGCACGCATGCCTTCTTCAGCGAACTGGGGTTGCCGACCCCTGTGGCGCCGGGGGCGACTTGTGGGCCGTGGTCTCGCGCCGTCGTATTGAGGTGCGCTGGGGTGAGGTGGCCAAGGGAGTCACGGTGTCCGAGCCGCGCGTTTGGGAGGGCTGCCGGCGGATTGCGGCGCGCTGGCGAGTGCGCGGCCCGATCACGGTGCAGTGCATGCTGCGTGGCGAAACGCCGCTGTTCACCGAGATCAACGCGCGCTTCGCGGGCGGCGTGCCGCTGGCGCTTGCGGCGGGTGTGCCTTGCGCACGCTGGTATCTCGAAGAGGCCGCCGGGCGGGTCGTTACCGCGCCTGCCATCGGCACGTATCGCTCCGGCCTGTATCTGACACGCTTTGACGATTCGTTCTTCCTCGACGATGAAGCGCATGCGCGCATTAGCCGCCGTCGCATTCGACCTGGATGACACCCTCTACCCGGAGCGCGATTTTGTGCGCAGCGGATACCGGGCGGTGGCTGAATGGGCCGAGACACACCTCGGGCTGGCGGCGCCGATTGTGCAGGCCGAGCTCGACGCGCTGTTTGCTGCCGGCCTCCGGCGGGAGGTGTTCAATCTCTGGCTTGAGGAGCGAGGTCTCGATCCCGCACGCTGGGTCGAGACGATGGTCGCGGTTTATCGGGAACACTCACCCCGCATATCGATGTTCGCGGATGCCGCGGCGCTGCTGGAGGTGCTCGAATCTCACGGGGTGCGGCGGGGAGTGATCACCGAGGGATACCGCGCCGTGCAAGAGTCCAAGCTGCGCGCGCTCGGGCTGGCCGAGGCCTTCGAGGTCGTCGTCATCGGCGGCGAAGAGGTCCGCGAGCGATGGAAGCCGAGCCGCGCGCCGTTCGAAGAGTGGCTTAGCCGGATGAAGGTGCACGCCCAGGAGTCCTGCTATATTGGGGACGACCCGGCCAAGGATTTCCGCGGCGCGCGCGAGGTGGGCATGCGCACCATGCGCGTGCGCCGGGCAGAGGGGCTTCATGCGCAGGAAGAGCCGCCGACCCCGGGGGATGAACCCGAAGTGGAAGTCCTCGATCTCGACGAGGCCGCCCATATACTGCTGCCCGGCGCGGCGTGAGGCGCATGCGCAGGCGACCGGGCGGCGAATTCCGATCACTCAACCGAGGTGACCAGCAGCGAATGAAGATCCCGATGTCGGCTCCCGACGTTTCGCAATCCGAAATCGATGCGGTCGTCCAGGTCTTGCGCACGCCGCACCTGAGCATGGGCCCGCAGATCGAGGCCTTCGAAGCGGAGATGGCGCGCCTGGCAGGCGTGCCGCATGCGGTGGGCGTGAACTCCGGGACCGCGGGGCTGCACCTGGCTGTGATCGCGGCGGGCCTGGGCGAGGAGGATTGGGTCGTGACCACGTCCTTCTCATTCGTCGCCTCGGCCAACTGCCTGCTCTACGAACGAGCGCTGCCCGTTTTCGTGGATGTGGAGGAGAGCACCGGCAACATCGATCCGGGGCGCGTCGAGGAGGCTGTCTCGGCCATCCGCCGCGGTCGCAAGAACGCCAAAGCCTTCTTGCCGCGAAGCCATCGACGCAAGAAGCTGCGACCTTCGCGGTTGCGCGCGATGTTGCCCGTGGATGTATTCGGCCAGCCGGCGGATATGGACCGGCTACGGGACGTGGCGCGCGCCAACAAACTCGTGGTCATCGAGGATGCCTGCGAGGCGCTGGGCTCAAGCTACAAAGGACGGCCGGCCGGCGGGCTGGGCGATGTGGGCGTCTTCGCCTACTATCCCAACAAACAGATGACGACCGGCGAGGGCGGGGCGCTGGTCACCGGACGCGCCGAGTGGGCGGACATGGCGCGATCGCTGCGCAACCAGGGCCGCGCGCCCGGCACCCCCTGGCTCGAACACATTCGGCTGGGATACAACTACCGCCTCGATGAGCTCAGCGCGGCGCTGGGCGTGGCTCAGGCGCGACGGCTGGAAGATCTCATCAACCGCCGGCAGCGCGTGGCGATGTGGTACACCCAGCGTCTCGAGGGGCTCGAGCGAGTGCGCCCGCCCCAAATCACTTCAACAACCACGCGCATCTCGTGGTTCGTCTATGTCGTTCGCATTCTGCCGCCCGCCAACCGTATCGACGTTGCACGCCACATGCTCCAGCGAGAGATCCCGACGCGCAACTACTTCTCCCCGATCCACCTGCAGCCATTCTATGTAGAACGATTCGGCTACCGTCGCGGGGATTTTCCGGTGACCGAGC
>JAPLGX010000075.1 GCA_026389925.1 Chloroflexota bacterium | reverse complement strand
GCGATGCGCAGCAGTTCCTCGAGCGTGGTGCGGTCGGCGCGCGCGGGAAGCTCCTGGATGGCGCCATAGGTCCAGTGGCTCTCGCAGTCCTCGCGCGGCAGGTAGGCGCTGGTGTGCATCTCGTTGGTCATCCCGTTGAAGTGGATCACTTTGCCCGCCTGCACCGGCATGCCATGAATGAGTTTGAGCGCCTCCTGCGCCTGCATGCCGCCGATGATCGAGGCGATGGTGGGAGTAGTGGGCACCTTGCCGATAAGGATATTCTGGCGTGCCAGCAGCGGGCACGAATAGCGCAGGGAGAGGTCGCGGCGTGCGGCCTCGGTCAGGCTGCATTCGTAGCAGCCGCCGTGCCCGGGCACGAAGACGCGCACCAGGCCCAGCAGCTCCTGGATTGCGCCATCCACCCAGGGTTTGCCGCTCCAGTAGCAGAAGCGATTGATGGCCAGGCGCGCCTCGCGGTTGTCGAGGCAGCCAACGACTGCATCCATGCGGCGAACGACCCCCAGCCCGAGCTGGCTGGTCACGTCGCCGTGAAGATACTGCACATGCACTTCAGGGTTGAGCGCGCGCACGCGCGCAGCGGCCACCTCGGCCTTGCTGCGCCGCGCATCGCTCTCGCGGAAGAGGACTGAGCGGCTGAGGTTGGCCGCCTCAATTGTGTCGAAATCGACGACGAACAGTTGCCCCACGCCCATCAGGGCCAGGTTCTTGAGCACCTCGTTGCCCAGCGCGCCGGCGCCGACCACGAGGACACGCGCCGCGCGCACCTTCTCACGCTCCCACCACGAGATGAGTTCGAAGGTGCCCAGGCGGTCAGTCTTGAGGTTGGGCACGTGCAGCGGTTTCTCGGGGCTGGCCGGCAAGCGGCGCGGCCCTTCGGGCTCGGCGGCGGCCGCCACGCCGCGCACAGGCGTGGCCGCGCTCTTCGCGCGTTGGGCCAGCTCACGCGCCTGGGCGAGATTCTCCTGCCCGATGGTGCATGCGAACCAACCCACGCCGGGCCGCGCCTCGATCAGCTCGCTCTCCGCGAGCGATTTGAGTGCTTCGCGCAGCGTGGCCCGGCTCACATCCAATTGCGCCATCAGGTCGCGTTCGGCGGGCAGTTGGTCGCCGGGTTTCAAGGTCCCGTCGAGCAGCGAGGCGGCCAGCCTGCCGGCGACGGCCTCTGCCAGGGTCTGATGGGCGACCGGTTGGATCTTCATGCGATAGCGACTCCGGTTGTGCTGGCGCGGATGGGGCGAGGCTGCGTCTCACGCAAGCGGTGCTGGCCGCGCGAGGTTTTGTTCGATGAGGCTGAGGAGGGGTCGAGGGGCATTGGGCTTCACTCCACCGACGACGGTCCGGGCTGAGATGAGAAACTAGACGGTATCAGTCGGATTACAGGTATACCGGTCAGACCAGCGTACCTCATTATACCGACACTGACCCGTGAGTCAATACTCGAATCCGGAAACCCTGAAAAGAACCTGCCTTCTCTGTGGATCGACAGCTCCCTTGGTCGCGAAGGGGCCACGTGCCAAACCATGCGGCGTGGCCTGCCCGAGCGCGCGGCGATCGGGAGGCTGCGGCCAGGAACCTACATACTTTCTTCATCATTCCCAAATCCGCGCCAAACAGCCGGGGGCTATCCTGTCAACGGTTCAAGCCAACGCTCTTCCTGTGGAGGACACATGTTCAGATTCCTGCGCAAGCATCGACTGTGGGTCATCATATCGGCGCTCGTGTTGGTGGGCCTGGCGGCCGCGGGCGTCTACTTCCGCCAGACGAGGGCTGCAGCGGCCTCGGCGGACGCGACGCAGATCCAGACCGCGACCGCCCGCCTGGGAAGCCTGGTGCTTTCGGCTTCGGGGTCCGGGGTGGTCATTGCTTCTTCGCAGACCGATCTGGCCTTCACCTCGAGCGGCACGCTGCTCGAACTGCTGGTCAGCATGGGCGACCGTGTCCAGGCCGGCCAGCTCCTGGCGCGGGTTGATGAGACGAGTGCGCAGGCGCAGTTCACGCAGGCCGAGATCGCGCTCCGCGAACTCACCTCCGCCTCCGCGGTGGCTACTGCACGGCTGGCGGTGGGCGTGGCAGAGACGGCCGTCGACGACGCGCATGAACACCTGGCCTACGTGATCAGCTCGAATGTCCTCAAGTGGGAGGAACGCGTTGCCGCCGCGCAGGTGGCTGTGGACGCAGCCGAGGCGGCGGCTCAGAGCAGCTCGTCGACCGAGACCGCCGCGGCACTTGAGGCGGCGCAGGCAACACTCAAGCATGCCCAAGGCAGCCTGCTGTACGCTCTATCCGACCAAAGCGACTACTATCAAGACCAATTCACTTTCAAAGTGCAGAAGGGTCGCGAGTCCGTGGAGGTGTACTCGCCGCCGACCGCAGCGGAGATCGAGGCCGCGCGGGCCACGCTCGACCTGGCCCGAGCCACGTTGCAGGAGGCGCAGTGGTTGTACGCCGAGCTCACCGGCGGTGAGGTGCCCGAGCAGGCTACGGGCTCGACGCTCGCCCAGGTGCAGCAGGCGCGCATCACCGACGAAGAAGCTCGGCGCAACCTCGAAGGATGCCGCATGCTGGCGCCCGTGGCAGGGACCGTGACCTCGATTGCCGCCGGCGTGGGCGAGAGCGTGGGCACGAGCACCTTCCTCACGCTGGTCGACATGCAGCACGTCTCGCTGGACCTCTACCTGGATGAGACAGATCAGGACAAGGCGAAGGTGGGCAACAAGATCGAAGCCACCTTCGATGCCCTTCCCGACCAGGTGTTCAGTGGACACATCGCCTCGGTGGATCCCACCCTCAACTCCTCGATGGGCGTCTCGACGATCCACGCCACGGTTCAACTCGATACGCCCGCCGACAACGCCTTGCCTCTGCTCCTGGGAATGAATGCCTCGGTGGAAGTCATCGCCGGCAGCGCCGAGAACGCGGTCATCGTGCCGGTGGAGGCGCTGCGCGAGCTGGCGCCCGGATCGTATGCCGTGTTCGTCATCGAGAATGACACGCCCAAGCTGCGCCCAGTCACCGTCGGGCTGCAGGACGGGACCTTTGCCCAGATCACCTCCGGCCTGGAGGCCGGCGAGGTGGTGAGCACGGGCATCGTGGAGACCCAATGAACAGCGCTGAGCCGATCATCCACACCTCCGAGTTGAGCCGGGTGTACGGGCGGGGCGCCGTGACGGTGACGGCCCTGGACGCGGTGAGCATCGACATCCGGGCCGGCGAGTTCGTCGCGGTGATGGGGCCCTCGGGCTCGGGCAAGAGCACGCTGATGAACCTGCTGGGCTGCCTCGACCGCCCGACTTCGGGCAGCTACCTGCTCAACGGTGAAGACGTGAGCCATCTGGACCGCGATGAGCTGGCCGCCATCCGCGGCCGCCGCATCGGCTTCGTCTTCCAGTCGTACAACCTCCTGGCGCAGGCCTCGGCCGAAGAGAACGTGATGCTGCCGCTGCTCTACGACCGCCGCCAGAAGCGCCTGCCCGCGCAGCGGCGCGAGATGGCGCGCCAGACGCTGGAGGCCGTGGGGCTGGCCGGGCGCACCGGCCACCTGCCGTCGGAGCTGTCGGGGGGCGAACAGCAGCGCGTGGCCATCGCCCGCGCGCTGGTCAACGACCCGCTGCTGTTTCTGGCGGATGAGCCCACCGGCAATCTCGATTCGCACTCGGGCGCAGAGATCATGGAGCTCTTGCACCAGCTGCACCGAGAAGGGCGCACCATCGTCATGGTGACGCACGACCGGGAGATCGCGGCGCATACCCAGCGCACGATCCACCTGCGCGATGGACATATCGACACGATCGTGCGCAACGGGCATGCCCGCCGCACGGAAGAGCTGAAGGTGTGACATGGATCTTCGCGAACTCTTGCACCTGGCATGGAACAGCATTCTCGCCAACCGCATGCGCTCGCTGCTGACGATGCTGGGCATCATCATCGGCGTGGCGGCGGTCATCGTCATGATCGCGGTCAGCGCGGGCACCGAGGCCACCATCGAGGAACGGATCACCGGCCTGGGCTCGAACCTGGTTTTCGTCACCTCCGGCTTCAGCCGCGGGGGGCCGGGGCGGGAGGTGCGCAACGCCGGCCTCAAATTCGACGATGCCGCGGCCATCGCCGATGAGGTCTCAGGCGTGGTCGCGGTTGTTGTCGAACAGAATGCCGAGGAGACGGTCGAGGTGGGCAACGTGGCGGTGGAGGAGGTGGAGGTGCTGGGGACAACTCCCGGCTTCCCTTCCGTGCGCGAGGTGAAGCTGGCCTCCGGGCGCTACTTCACCGAGGTTGAGGTCGAACGCAAGACGAAGCTGGTGGTGCTGGGCACGAGTTTGGCCCAAGAACTGTTCGGCCAGACCGACCCCATCGGCCAGAGCGTGACCGTGGGCAACACCGACCTCACGGTGATCGGTGTGTTTGCCAAACGCGGGATGGTCAGCGGCGTCGATTTTGATGCGCGCCTGTATACCCCCATCACGGTCGTTTTCCAGAAGTTCACGCCCAGGCAATTCGCCCGCTTCCTGGGCGATCAGGTGCGGGTGATCTACGTCAAGGTCAAAGACCGCGCGACCATGGACCACACGATCGAGCAGATCAAGCTGCTTCTGGCCAAAAGGCACAACGTCACGCTCGACGCGGCCGACTTCACCGTGACCACGCAGGACGACATCATTCAAACGCAGGAATCAGCGACGTCCGCCTTCCGCAGCCTGCTCGGCTGGGTGGCCGGGGTTTCCCTGATCGTGGGAGGCATCGGGATCATGAACATTATGCTAGTCAGTGTCAGCGAACGCACCCGCGAAATCGGCATCCGCCAATCGGTGGGGGCGACGAACAACGACATCCGCTACCAGTTCCTGACCGAGGCCATACTGCTCAGCCTGTTCGGCGGAGCGATCGGCGTTCTGGCGGGCGCGGGCGGGGCCGTGCTGTTTGGCGCGATGAGCGACATGCGTACGGTGGTGATGCCCAGCTCGATCCTGCTGGCGTTCTTCTCAGCGGCGTTGGTGGGTGTGTTCTTCGGATACTACCCGGCCAATCGCGCGGCACTGCTTGACCCGATCGAGGCGCTGCGCCACGAGTAGAGAAGAGGCGCTGAAACATGCCGGCGGGCTCTCACGGGCATGCGCAATGGGCGTTCATTGCTCGCCGGGGGACCGCAGTGATACTGCGCAAACCTAAGGAGAAGTGAATGAAAAAGGGAGTTGTGATCACGATCTCGATGTTGCTCGTGCTGGGTCTCGTGGCCTGCGGCGGGAGCTCGTCTAGCACCAGCCAGGCTTCGACCGCGAGCAAACTTTCGACAAGCTACACCGGGGCGCTGCCGGCCGTTACGCAACTTGCGGCCGGGACGCTGTCCTTGGAGGGGAGCGAACTCGCAGTGTCGGCGGAGCAGGCGGTGGCCCTTCTGCCATTGTGGCAGGCCTATCGCGCGCTCAGCCAGAGCGACACGACCGCGCCGGCCGAACTGGAGGCGCTGACCAATCAGATCCTCGAGACGATGACCTCCGCCCAGATCGATGCGATCAATGCAATGCAGCTCAAACAGGCGGATCTGGGTTCGCTCATGGAGAAACTGGGCCTGCGACCGGTGCTCGCGGCGGGCGCAACTCCGGGCGCGCAGTTCCAGCGAGGCGAAGGCTTTCCGCAAGGGTTTGCGGGCGCTCCTCCGGGAGGTGCCCCGGGCGCGGGTGGCTTCGTCTTCTCCGGCGGCTTCGAGGGGGGCGGAGGGCAGGGTTTGGCAGCCAATCCGAACGCCACACCCCAGGCCGCGCGAACCCCTCGAGCGGGGGGTAGCAGCCGCCAGACTCTTTTCTTCATCGAGCCGTTGCTCACGATGTTGCAGGCACGAGCCGGTGGGACGCCGCAGCCCTAGCGGGCGGGTGCTCCTTGCGAATCGACAGCGCGATGGTGCACGCCTCACTGGCGGCTGGGGCGAAAGGTTTACCTGGCGGCGGATAGAATGGAGGTCAGCGGAGGCGTGCTGCCCCGCCCCCCTGCTGGCGCGGGGGACTGCGCGGCAGGATGGGGCCGGATGATGAAGACTGTACTGGTGGTGGATGACGAGACGCGGCTGGTCGACCTGGTGCGGGCGTACCTCACGCAGCAGGGTTACCGCGTGGTGTCAGCGCCCAACGGGCACGAGGCGCTGTTTGTGGCCCGCCAGGAGAAGCCCGACCTGATTGTGCTGGATCTGATGATGCCGGAGATGGACGGCTACACCTTCCTGCAGCACCACCGACGCGAGCGCAACACGCCGGTGATCGTGCTCACCGCCCGCGACGACCAGGACGACAAAGTCGTCGGCCTCGAACTTGGGGCCGATGACTATCTGACAAAACCGTTCCGCCCGCGTGAGCTCCTGGCGCGCATCCGCGCCGTGCTGCGGCGAGCAGGGCAGAGCGAACCGGAAGGCGCCGTCTTGCGTTGCCGGGAGGTGACTCTCGACCGCGAGCTGCATCTGGTCCGCGTCGGCGAGCGCGCGGTGGACCTGACCCCCTCTGAATTCGAGCTGCTGGCGGCGCTGATCTCGACCCCGGGGCGCGCCTTCACCCGTCTTGAACTTCTCGACCGCATGCAGGGGGCGGCCTATGAAGGGTACGAGCGCACGGTGGACGTTCACATCCGCAACCTGCGCGCCAAACTTGAACCTGATCCGGCATCGCCGAGCTACATCGAGACGGTGTACGGGGTGGGCTACCGCTTCGCCCAGGACTAGATGCCGATGCGTCTCGGAATGAAGCTGACCCTGGCCTTTCTCGTGGTGGGTCTCCTGGGTGTGGCGCTGGTGGCGCTGCTGGCCGGCCAAACCACGCAGCGCTTGTTCCGTCAGTTCATCTTCGACGAGTATCAGGCCAGCCTGGTCGAACGCCTGCGGACCTACTACAGCGAGCACCAGGGCTGGACCGATATCGCCGAACAGCTGCCGCAGATCGAAGGCGTACCGAGCGCTCGACCGGCGCCGGCGCGGCCGCCGGGCAATCTGACCCTCGCGGATAGCGGCGCCACGGTCGTGGCGGCGGGCATGGGCTATCACCTGGGCGAGCATGTGCCGGAAGGGGACTTGGCCCAGGCCAAGGCGATCGAGGTGGATGGCCAAACCGTTGGCTGGGTGCTGGCCGCGCGCGAGCGATTCGCCGACAGCCCGGCCGAAGCAGCATTTGTCAACCGCATCAACACGGCGCTGGCCCTCGCGGCGGTGGGCGCGGTGCTGCTCTCGCTCGTGGTGGGCGCGGCGCTGGCGCGCGCCATCTCCCGCCCGATTCAGGAGTTGACCGCCGCGACGGGCGCCGTGGCCGAGGGCAACCTCTCGCAGAAAGTGGAGGTGCGCTCGCACGACGAACTCGGTCAGTTGGCGGCCTCGTTCAACTTGATGAGCGAGAAACTGGCCCGCGTCCAGAATCTGCGACGGCAGATGACGGCCGACATTGCCCATGAGTTACGCACGCCGCTCAGCGTGGTGCTCGGGTATGCGGATGCCGTGGAGGAGGGAACCCTGCCGCCGACGCCGGAAACGATGGCGGTGATTCGCGACGAGGCACTGCACCTGGAGCGCCTGATCGACGACCTGCTGACCCTCTCGCACGCGGACGCCGGCGAGCTGCGCTTCACGCCGCGCCCCGCTCGTCCTTTGGTCCTCTTGGAAGAAGCCGCGCGGGCATTCCAACCGCAGGCTTCGCAAAAGGACATTCGCCTCATTGTGGAACCGGCGGACGACGTGACGCAGGTGTGGCTGGACCCGGACCGCATGGGGCAGGTGCTGCGCAACCTGCTCAGCAACGCGCTGCGGCATACGCCCGCGCACGGCGAGGTCCGTCTTTCGGCGGCGCGATCCGGAGAGACGCTCGAGATGCGCGTGAGCGACAATGGGCCGGGGATCGCGCCGGAGGATCTGCCGCACGTCTTTGAGCGCTTCTATCGTGCCGACCGATCGCGGGCGCGCGAGAGCGGCGGCTCGGGGCTGGGCTTGGCCATTGCGCGATCGATCGTTGCGAGCCACGGTGGAACCATCGCGGCCGAAAGCACGCTGGGCCAGGGGACCACGATCGTGATCCGCCTGCCGCTGGGGGGCGCGGCGACGCACGGGGAGAGCTCACCCGCCTAGCGTGACGAGCGGCGCCTGAGCCGCATGGCCGATCGAACCCCGCGAGAGGATCGTCCGGCACGGTATTGCCTGACGAGCATGCCGCGTGGCAAAGCGCGCCGTGAGCGATGGCCGCGCGCGCGGCAAGCGCCGTACCCAAACCCCTCACGCGAGATTACACCACGGTTTTCTCGACAGGCGCGAGATGCTCCGCGCCGAAAATCTTGTACACGCGCACTGCCCAAAAGACCATCAGGATGGTCATGACCATTCCGGGGCCGACCAGACCCGCGGGCCACACAGAGAAAAAATCGAACAGGCCGTGGAAGAGGATGATCACGAGCAGGCTGCCGCGCGTGCCATTGAAGAGCCACGTGTAGACCACGGAGCCCACAGCGGCAACCGTGAGCAGCATGGGGACGACCATCCAGCCCATGGCCATGTACGTATCGCGATAGAAGATGGCCGGCAGATGCCAGACCGCCCAGAATGAGCCCAGCACAAAGGAGGCGGCGAGGGCGGAGCGCGTGGCCTGCAACCGAGGCAAGGCAAAGCCTCGCCACCCGAGTTCCTCGCCCAGACCGAACGTAATCACCCACAATGCGAACACAGGAAGCACACCCAGCGATCCGAGGTAGTCGGCTTCGCCGAGAAGCCTCAGGTCCGGCGGCGTGCCTCGCACGAGCCACGTGGCGAAAACGATGCCGATGAAGATGACGATCGGGGCGGCGACGGCAAATGCGTAGTATTCGCGCGGGGTGCGCCAACGCAGCAGCCCTGTGAGCAGCTGGCCGACGCCGGAGAGGCCGTGTGAGAACAGAGTGACAAGCAGGGCCGCCAGCATGGGACCGAATGAAGCCAGGTAGTGCAATGCCATGGGCGGCGAGCGGTGGATCAGCCCTTGGGCGGAGAGGGCCAGAGGAATCTCAATTGCCCAGGAGAGGATGAAGGCGAGTGCGAAGTAGGCAATCAGTTCGCTGCGGCGAGACGGAGCAGCACGGACCATGGAGCAGCCTCCAGTAGATGATGTGTCGGTCGGTGCGCCGCGCATGCAGGCGCGCGTGCGATCCTGCAAGGTGGGCGAAACGACACCCCTTCGAACCCGACCGATGTTGATGGTCGAGGCGCCATTGCCACGCGCGCACTTCAGGAACCGGGCAGGCGCTCGAGGTTGAGCGTGTAGCCCAACACGTTGCCGAAGTAGGCCAGCTCGCCAAACCCTGCTGCGTGGGCCAGGCGACGCACTGTGCCAACCGGCTGGTAGTGCGGGTCGGGCAGCAACTCCGTTACGGAAAGGAACCCGCCGGGCTTGAGGGCGTTGCGCACCTCCTGTAGTGCTTCGGCCTGACGCGGGATTTCGCCCAGTACGGTCACCATCAGCGCGCGGTCGTAGCGGCCCGGCTCAAGCAGACCCTCGCCTGCGCCGGCGCGGCGCAAGGTCAGGTTGGCCAGTCCGCTTTTCTGCGCTCTCTCCCGGGCCATCCACAACATCCCCTCTTGAATGTCGGCCCCCACCACCTCCCCTCGGGGGAGGACGAGCCGGGCAATGGGAATCGAGAGGCGGCCGTAGCCGCATCCCACGTCGAGCACGTGCAATCCGGGGCTAAGTGCAAGGCGCTCGAGCATGGGAGTGTAAGTGCGCCGCCTGGCGAAGGGGTTCTCGAGCAGCCACATCAGCCATGGGGGGCAGGGCAGCGCGCGCATGCGCGACAGAGTCCGCCAGGAAAACATGGCTACTCCCAGCACAAGCCCCACCGCGAGGACGAGCCACACGAGAAGGGTCATAGGCTCTTGTCCTCAATTTGTGGGATAGCCCGGCGGGTCGCACGGTTGGCCGGACCTGCGCTCGGGGATGAGCTCATCGGCGGCCAACACTCGGGCGCGGCCTGAAGCTCACGCGCGGGACGAAGCGAGGAACACGCTGCATGTAGTCGCGATAGGCTGGAATGCGTCGGCACAGGTCGATTTCCTCCAGGCGGGATTGCACGACCAACCATCCCAGCCCAGCGATCGAGGCCAGCAGGACCGGCGGCGTCGGCATGAGCAGCGCCAGCCCGGCGAACTCCAGCGCCGTCGCCGAGTGAATGGGGTGGCGGACGCGGGCATATGGCCCGTGTTCGACGAGCGCGTCGCCGGGTGAGGGGGCGGCGGCTTTGCCTCGCAGGGCCGCCAGCGCGAACAAGATGATCGTGCTGCCACACGCAATGAGGGCCCAAGCCGCCACAGATTTCGCTGCCGAGGGGCCGAGAAATGGCGGCATGCGTATCCTGGCGGCGAGTGCATA
This sequence comes from Chloroflexota bacterium, assembly GCA_026389925.1. Lineage (GTDB taxonomy): Bacteria > Chloroflexota > Anaerolineae > Anaerolineales > RBG-16-64-43 > RBG-16-64-43. Next base: position 997 of record JAPLGX010000075.1, on the reverse strand, counting down.
GCCAAAAGCCCACAGGGGAATACCGAGGATGTTGCGTAGGACGAACGTGAGGCCTCGCCCGCGAGCCTCCCCCAGGCGCTTGCAGAAGAAGGCGGTGAAGGCGCTCAGGCTGTTGAACAAGAATCCCAAGAGCAGAGGCAGGAGGAATGTGAGATGGGATGCGTTTGACATTAGAGGGTGCCCTTCGTGCGGCCGGAAGCCCCGCGCCGCGCTTCTGGATCCCTGAGCGTCATGGCCTCTCGGCGTCGGACCCGAGCGCGTGGCGCAGGCGGGAAGCGACGGTGCCCGTCGGATCATACACCACACGAAAACCCGGCTGCACGACCATACGCGTCCCTTCGTCGAGCGGTTCCGACAGCCAGGCAGGGGGAGCAAACCCGAATTCCACTTCCAGGCCATCGGCGTACCAAACACGCCGGCTGCGGACCGCTCCCCACTCTTCCTCCTGCCAGCGCTCAAGAATGCCGAAAGACCGGGCCCACTCGTGTTCTGCAAGGAGCTCGGGTGCGTTGTCGGTGATGATCACCAGGTCGACGTCGGAGGTGGGGGTGGCTGTGCCGCGAGCCTGCGAGCCGACGAGTATCACCGCGTTGATGTGGGAGTCGGCCCGTCCCCAGTCTGCAACGCCGTTGAGAAACCCGTCGACCGAAGCCACGAAATCACATCGCCTGACTGAGAGGCGGTGCCCAGGGTCTGCCGGGCGCCCGAGGCGCACCCTCCGTCCAGAAACCTAGCGCGCGAGAGGCATTGCGCTGCGGATATCCTTGGAGATCATTCTGGGCCTGCTCTTCTCAATGAAGAAAGATGGCCCGGCCTGCAAGGGCGAGGGGAAGCCGCGCATACCGCGACAGGTGTATGCCCCGCCGCGGATCTTGTAGGTCGATCCCCCCGGGATCACACGCCCCTCACTCTGCCGCTGGCTGATCAAGTTGAGCGCGGCGATCGCCACGTCGCCCATGAGCATGATGACCCGCGCACGAGAGAACAGCGCCAACTC
>JAPLGX010000266.1 GCA_026389925.1 Chloroflexota bacterium | reverse complement strand
TACTATTGGAACTGCGGGCTGTACCGCCAGTTTGCGCCGGGGCGCGGGGCGGGCTGGCGCGCACGCTGGCGCGCGGCGCGCGGAGTGTGGCTGCTGGAGTTGGTCCTGCGCCTGTGCACCTGGTTGGTGACCGGTACACCGCGCATGGCCGAGTACTACTCGCACGAAGCGCGCATCCCACAAGCCAAGATCCGCGTGCTGCCGAATTTCATCGACCGCGAGCGTTTCGCGGGCCTCGACCGCGATCGAGCGCGCACGCAACTGGGCATCGGGCGCGATGAGCAGGTGCTGCTCTTTCTGCATCGTGTCGCTCCGCGCAAGGGTGCACATCACCTGCCCGACATCCTGCGCGCCATCGAGGAACGGTGCGGCCCCGTGCGGCTGATCGTTGCCGGCGATGGGCCATACCTCGCGCGGTTGCGGGAGGCCATGGAGCGTGCTGGGCTCAGCCGGCATTGCGACTTCCGCGGCTGGGTGCCGAACCGAGATGCGCCCGCCTACTTTTGCGCGGGCGATCTCTACCTCATGCCGTCTCTCGAGGAAGGATTCCCGCGCGTGTTGCTCGAGGCTATGGCCAGTGCCTGTCCGTTCGTTGCCTTCGATATCGGCGGGGTAAGCGACATCCTCACGCGTGAGCAAGCCGCGGAGGTCGTCCGCGCGGGCGCCGTGGATGAATTCGCGCGGCGCTGCGTTGAACTCATGAAGGATCACAACTTGCGCCAGCGCCTGGCCGCGGCCGGGCTGGAGCGGGTGCAGGCTTTTGACGAAGAGCGCGTGGCAGAGATGTTCGCGGAGATGATGCGTGGGAACACGCCGCGCTGGCCGGACGCCGATGGAGCTGGGAGCATCCTATGAGCTCCAACAAGGTGGCCTGGTGTGGTGTGTGGAGCAGGGAACACAACAACATTCGCTACAGCGAACTTCTGCCGCGGCTCCCGAGTGTCGACAGATACTACGTTCATCTCAATCGCTGGTGGCCGGTGCGCGGCGTGCAACGGCGGCTATGGCAGCCTTTCTTGGTGCGGCTGCTCAGCCGGCGCTACCCTCTCTTCCTGTGCACCGCGTGGTGGCAGGCGCACCTCTTCCGCGGGCGTGTGATTATCGATCTCGACGACCCGCGGTTCTCGGCGCGCGAGCAGGCAGCCCTGCAAGGCCGCAACGTAGCCTGCATCGTGGTGACGACCGAACGCGTTCGCGCCCGCCTGCGCGAGGCAGGCGTGCGTACACCCATCGAGATCATTCCGCAGGGTGTGGCCACTGACCGCATTCGGGCGGACCGGGTGCGTGAGATTCGCGACGGCTGGCGGGAGGCGGGCGGCGAGATTATCGCGGGGTTGCATCAGCCGCACTTCGAACTCGCGCACGAGCTGCCCGAGCAGGGTCTCGCGCGCATGTACGCGGTCGATCGGCTGCTGGAGGCTTTCGCCAAGGTTGTGGCCGAGGAGGCGCACGCCACGCTGTGCCTGGTGGGCCGCCCGAGCCCGGGCGTGCTTGAGTTCGCCAAGTCTCACCCCTGGCTGCGCCTGATCGGTTATGTGCCGCACACGGATGTTCTCAACTACGTTTCGGCTTTCGATATCGGCCTGTTCCCGCGCGAGGTGGATGCCGGCGGGTATGCCTCGATCAAACTGCTCGAGTACATGGCCTGCGGCGTGCCGGTGGTGGGCACTCGGGTGAGCGAGATGGACGAGGTGCTGGAGGCCAAAGCGGGCATCCGCGCCGACGATTGGGAAGCCTTCGCTCAGTGGATCAAACAGCTGTGCCGCGAAGATCCATTGCGTGTGGCCTTGGGCGAACGCGGGCGGGCCTTCGCCGCGGGGCGCAGTTGGGAGCATGTGGCGACGACGTACGGGGGCCTGCTGTCGAGGATTGCAGGTTAAGCCCCGAACCATGCCGTCCTGATCATTGGCGGCGGTGCGAGGCACCGGCCTCCATAGGGAGACTGCGGATTCAAGGATGACATCGAAAGGGTTGGGCATGCTCGGCCAGGTGGCGCGATCTATGCGATCCGCGCGCCTAGGGTTTATCCTGCGAGCGATGGTTGATAGTGTCGACGGGATTTCGACTCGCCTCGGGCGGCCTCTACTCTCCGCCAACATCGGCCCTGCCAAGCTGTGGGGATTTGCCCGCCATCGCAGCTTCCTTGAACATCTCGCAAGCGGGACCTATGAACCGTACACGCTCGAACTTTTCCGCGCGGCGATCGAGCCCGGAGCCCTGGTGGTGGACGGCGGGGCGCACATCGGTCTATTCAGCGTGACGGCGTGTCTTCGCATGGGTGGCGCGGGAACCCTGATTTCCATCGAGGCGGATCCGTACAACTTCCGCGCTCTCGAAATCAATCTGCGCCGCAATGGATGTAGAAATGTGCGCCCGCATTGTGCGGCGGTCTGGGAGACGGATGGCGAGCGAGCGTTTTTCGTGAGCCGTGGGACAATCGGCAGTTCGCTCGCAGTTCGGCCCGAGGTGGGAAAGGCCAATGCCATCCGTTCACGCACCGTTTCTCTCGATACCGTGACGCGCGACATTGCGTCCGCGCCGATCGTCGTGAAGCTCGATGTGGAGGGTGCCGAGATCGAGGCCTTGCGCGGCATGACTGCACTTCTACGCCGTGTGCCGCGAGCCGCTGTCTTGGCCGAGGCCAACCCCGGGGCGCAGGCCGAAGCCGGCCATAGCGACAGCGCGTTGATTGGGGCCTTGCGTGCTCTAGGTTTTGCGGTGTCTTTCGTAGATGAGGCCGGCCACCGGCTCATCGATGTGGATGAGCATTCGCCGCGCAAGGGTATGCTCTATTGCACGCGGTCATAAAGGACATGAGGCACTCTCTCAAGCGCTAGACGCAGGACTCCTAACATGGCTCATCCGATGCACATCATCTTCCTGACCAGTTCCCGACTGCCAACCGAAAAGGCATACGGGTACCAGATCCTGAAGGAGTGCGAAACGTTGGCGGGAGCTGGAGCTTCGGTGCGGTTAATCTCACCGGCACTTGCGCCGAAGCAAGCTCGCGCCATGATGGCTTCGGAGTCCCCCGATCTTCACGCCTACTACCAGGTTCGAAGGGTTTTTGGTTATGTGCCCGTTCCGGTTGCCCGTTGGCTGGACCCGTTCTGGACCGAAACCTCCGGGTTGTGGGCCGTGGCCAAGATAATGGCCTTTACCCTCGGAATTGACTCGCTAGTCCAAAAGGCTGCCGATTCAATCCCGGCCATCGTGTGGACACAGGACCTGTTGGTGGCCGCTATGCTTCTCCGTGGGGAGGGCCCTCGATCGTGGCCGGTGGTGTACGAATGCCACGACGTCCCGATGAGGTCCTTCCGAGTTCTTCTTCGGCGGCTCAACCGAGCTTCGGCGATTGTGGTGACCACGAGAGGCATCAAGGACTACTTGGCTGCGTCCGGTGTGGACATAGGACGTATGATAATCGCCCCAAACGCGGTTGACTTGGATCGATTCCATATTGGGCTAACTCGTACCGAGTGCCGCCAGCGACTTGGTTTGCCCCTTGACCGCAAGATCGTGGGGTACATCGGCAAGTTCCGCACCTACGAGATGGAGAAGGGGATCCCCGAGCTGATTCGGTCGATGGGTGTCCTTGTGCACAGCATCGACCCGCCTCCGATTCTTCTTTGCGTCGGCGGGCCGCTGGACCGAGTCAGCAGCTATCTCGAGATCGGCGCAGCCAACGGTGTAGCCCCCGAGTTGATGCGGTTCGAGGACTTTCGGCCACGTGACGAGGTTCCGCTGTGGATGAAGGCATGTGATGTCTGCACTATTCCGTCCCCGGGTTCTGTCGAGTTTTTTGCCAAGTATGCATCACCCATGAAGGCGTTCGAGTACATGGCGGTAGGAGTCCCCATTGTGGCGAGCGACATTCCCGCGCTTGCTGAGATCTTGACGAACGGACTAACGGCTGTGCTCGTGGCACCGACCGATCCGGAGGCCCTGGCTGGGGGCATCCTTCAGATTCTCAACGATCCCACCCTTGGTAGTGCATTGGCAGCTCGGGCACTTGCAGGAGTGAGGGGCAATTCCTGGGAAGCACGGGCCGCCAGAATCATCGAATTCGTCCGGTCAAGAACATGAACGCCAGGGAATGCACGTGCAACGCCGGGCTGGTGAGATGCCTCGCATTGGATGTTGCCCGTAGTGACTCTGGCGCAGTTGTGTAGCCGGGCATGACGCCAATTCGGGCCCTCCACCTCCTCAAGGCAACCGGTATCGCCGGCGCCGAAACGCATTTGCTGGCCCTCCTGCCGGCGCTGCGCGAATTCGATGTGACCAGCGCGCTGCTCATCATGGAGGATCCCCGGCTCCCGCAAAGTGAGTTCGCCGCGCGGGCTGAGGCGGTCGGTGTGCCAACCGCGTGCGTGCCGATCGCTGCCCACATCGACCCGTTCGTCGTGCGGCGGCTGCGGCGGGCGATGGGTGAATTGGAGCAGCGCGGGCCGGGCGGTGCGCCGTTCGACCTCTTGCATGCGCACCTGCCGCACGGCGAGGTGTACGGCGCCCAGATGGCGCGCGCCATCCCGCGCATGCACTTCCTGATCACGCGCCACTCCGACGACCGCTTCCGCCGTTCGCGACTGCTGCGCCCGGTGTTTGCGCCAACGTTGCAGCGCGCCGAGCGAATCATCGCCATCTCGCATGCTGTTGCCCGGTCGATTATGGCGCTCGAAGGCATGCCTCCTGCAAAGATCGAAGTGGTCCACTACGGGTTGGCAGGCAGGGCCTTCGCCGGCACGGCGAGGCGCGGCAGCCTTCGCGCGGAATTGGGCCTCAACGACGAGCCGCTGATTGGGTTTGTCGGGCGCATGGTGACGGAGAAAGGAGTGGATGTGTTGCTGCGCGCCTTCGCCGAGGTGGTGAGGGACATTCCTCGCGCACATCTTGCGCTGGCCGGTGACGGGCGGTTGATGGGAGAGATGCGCGCACGTGCCGGCTCGCTTGGGCTCGCGAGCGCCCACTTCCTCGGGTGGCGCGGGGATATCGCCAGCTTCATGGCTGATGTGGACGTGCTGGCCGTTCCCTCGCGCTCGGAAGGGTTTGGCCTGGTAGTCCTGCAGGCCATGGCGCTCGCGCGGCCAGTGGTTGCTTCGCGCGTCACCGCTCTCCCCGAGGTTGTTGAGTCTGGTCAAACCGGGACACTCGTACCGCCGGACGATCCCGCTTCGCTGGCGCGCGCGTTGACCGAAATCCTACAATCGGCGGACCGTGGCGCGGCGCTGGGCCGCGCCGGGCGCAACCGCCTGGAACGCGAATTCACACTCGAACGCATGGCCTCCCACACTGCCCAGGTCTATCGGGAGGTGTGCCAGCCCTCCTCGGGCTGAGACGCGTCGCCAAACGCCAGCGCCGCTATAATCCCAACCATCCTACGAGCATACCTCGCGGCCAGGCCGCCGGCTCGGCGTCGGCGGCTGTTGGATGGTGGCGTGCCTGCTTCCCGCATTCGTGTAGCCTTGGTCATCGCCCGCCTGAATATCGGCGGGCCGGCGACGCATGTCGTGCAACTGGCCGCGGGGCTGCCCGCCGAGCGCTTCGACGTGCGCCTGGTCGCCGGGCGCGAAGGCCGCGGCGAGGGCAGCATGCGCTATCTCGCCGCGAAGGCCGGGCTCAATCCGCATTGGATCCCCGAGCTTTCGCCGGCGCTGGCCCCAAGCAACGTAATCGCCTTCTACAAGATTTCGCGCCTGATGCGCGAATGGCGGCCGGACGTCGTCCACACGCACACCGCGATGGCTGGTGCGCTGGGCCGCACCGCCGCCCACCTGGCCGGTGTGCCGGTGGTGGTGCACACTTTCCACGGGCACGTGCTGCGCGGATATTTCTCGCCGCCGGCGGAGGCCCTCTTCCGCGCGATCGAGCGCAGCTTGGCGCGACATAGCGACCGGCTCATCACCCTCAGCACCAGCCTGCGCGAGGACCTGGTGGCGCTGGGCGTCGCACCGCGCGAGAAGATCCAGGTCATTCCGCTGGGCATGGAATTCGACACGCTGCTCGCCGCGCCGCGCCGCCTGGGTGTGCTTCGGCGCGAACTCGCCATCTCAGATGATGTGCCGCTGGTGGGGAGCGTCGGCCGGCTGGTGCCGATCAAGAACCATGCCCTCCTCCTTCAAGCCGCGCGGCGCATGGTAGACTTGGGAACTCCGGCGCAATTCGTCATCGTCGGCGACGGTGAGTTGCGCGCACAGCTGGAGCATCTCTCCGCCCAACTCGGTCTTGAGACGCGAGTCCATTTTCTGGGCTGGCGCGAGGACCTGACGCCCATCTATTCGGACCTCGACCTCTTGGCGCTGACCTCCGAGAATGAGGGCACGCCGGTGGCCGTGCTGGAGGCGATGGCGGCGGGCGTGCCGGTGGTGGCGACCTCCGTCGGCGGCGTGCCGGATGTGATCCGCGCCGGCCAGACGGGCTACCTTGTCGCATCGCAAGAGGCCGATGCTTTTGCGCAGGCTATGGCCGAGGCGCTGCGCAATGCGGCCTACAGCCGCACGTTGGCCGAGCGTGCGCGGACCGAGGTGGTGGCCCGCTTCGGCAAAGATCGCATGCTGGCGGAGACGGCCAGCCTGTATGAGTCGCTTCTCGCGGCCAAGCGCACGGCGCGGCGGGGCGCTGCCGCGTAAGCACCACGGGCGATCGGGTGCAGCCCACTCGGCACCTTTCCGGTGATGATCACCTACCTTCCTCTCATCCTGCTCGCCGGCCTTTCGGCCTTCGTGGCCACGCCCATCCTCGGCGCGCTCGCGCGCCGGGTGGATTTCGTGGACTATCCCAAGCCGCACAAGATCCACGTCAAGCCCATTCCCCTCATGGGCGGTTTGGCGATCTACATTTCCCTGCTGGTGGTGGTGCTGCTGGTGGATGTGGGCCCGGCGCGGGTCGAGATGATCGGCGTGGGTGTGGGCGCCACGCTGCTCGCGATTGTCGGCTTGCTGGATGACCGGCGCGGCCTCTCGCCCTGGGTGCGCCTGGCCGCGGAAGTCGTGGCCGGGGTCATCGTGGCGGCGGTGGGAATTCGAGTTGACCTTTTCCCGTGGCCCGTTCTCAATCTCCTCATCACGCTCTTCTGGATCGTGGGCATCACCAATGCGCTCAACCTGATGGACAACATGGACGGGCTGGCGGCGGGTGTCTCGGCCGTTGCGGGCCTGTTCTTCTTAATTCTTTCCTCCTCGACGGGGCAAGGGCTGGTGGCGGCCCTGGCGGCCGCGGTCGCCGGCGCCTCACTCGGCTTCCTGTACTACAACATCAACCCGGCCATGGTCTTCATGGGCGATGCCGGTTCGTTGCTGCTGGGCTTCACTCTAGCCGTGGTGGGGATCAAGTACACGCCGACCGAGCTGCCGCTGGGTTCTACCTGGATGGTGCCGATTGTCGTCCTGGGGCTGCCGATCTTCGACACGACGCTGGTGACGTATGCGCGCTGGCGCGCCCGCCGGCCGCTTTTCCGTGGCGGGGGTGACCACACCTCGCACCGCCTGGCGCGCCTCGGACTGGGTGCCACGCGCGCGGTGCTCACGCTGTACATCGTGTCCGTGGCATTGGGCGGGCTGGCCATACTGATGACCCGATCCACCCCGCGCGTGGCGGACATGCTCTTTGGCGGGCTGCTCGTGGTGGGCCTGGTGGGCGTGCTGCTGCTCGAGCGGGCGCGCCCGTTGCCGCCCGCGAACCCGCCGTTGGTGGTGATCACCACGCCGCGAGATGCCCCGCTCCTGATCGGCGCTGCGAAACGCCTCTCCGCAGATCTCACCGTCGTCCTCAGCCAGGGCTTCCCGGCCGAGGGGCTGGCGGACTTGCTGGTGAGCCTGGCCCTCGACCCGCAGGCGATGCGGGCGTGGATCGAACGCGCTCACCCGGTGCTCGACCTGGCCGGCGTGGGCGAATGGGAGAAGAGCCTCAAGGTGGCCGGGCGGGTTCTCTTCGATGGAAAAGACTCCGCCGGCGCGGGGGCGGTGCTCGCGCGAGTAGAAACCGCCTCCCTCGTGGCGGTGGCCGCAGAGGCTGATCCGGGAGAGGCCGTGCGCGCGCTTCTCGCGACGATGGGTGGGCGCGTGGTGTCGCTGGGCGAAGCCCGCGTGGCGGAGGCGGATCTGGCCGATCTCTTCGACGACATGCTCAGCGGTCACCGGCGAAAGGACAGCACGCGATGACTCACTACCTGATCACCGGCGGCGCCGGTTTCATCGGCAGCCATCTGTCCGAAGCGCTGCTGGCGCGCGGCGACTCGGTGACCGTGGTCGACGACCTCTCGACCGGACGGCTCGAGAACATCCTGGCCCTCAAGGGCTACCCGCGCTTTCGCTTCGCCATCGAGACCATCACCAACGAAACGGTGATGGACCGCCTGGTCAGCGAGTGCGACGTGATCGTGCACCTGGCGGCGGCGGTGGGCGTGAAGCTGATCGTGACCGACCCGGTGCGCACGATCGAGACCAACGTCATGGGCACCGAGGAAGTGCTGCGCGTGGCGCGGCGCTACCGGCGGCACGTGGTCATCGCCTCCACCTCGGAGATCTACGGCAAGAACGAGAAGGTGCCTTTTGCGGAGGAGGACGACTCGGTCTTCGGCTCGACGACGCGCAGCCGCTGGGCCTACGCCACCTCCAAAGCGCTCGATGAATTCCTGGCGCTGGCCTACCACCGTTCGCTCGGCCTGCCGGTGCTGGTGGCGCGTTTCTTCAACACGGTCGGGCCGCGCCAGCGCTCGCGCTACGGCATGGTTATCCCGCGATTCGTGCGCCAGGCCTTGAGCGGCGAGCCGATCACGGTCTACGGTGATGGGAAGCAGACGCGCTGCTTCTGCAACGTGCGCGACGTGGTGGCGGCCGTGCTCGGCCTGATGGACGCACCTCAGGCGGTAGGCCAGGTTTACAACATCGGGTCGCAGGAAGAGATCAGCATCCGTGAGCTGGCCGAGCGCGTGCGCAGCCTGGCCGGGTCGGCGTCGTCGATTGTGTTCGTGCCCTACGACCAAGCCTACGCCCAGGGCTTTGAGGACATGCAGCGGCGGGTGCCGGACATCGCCAAAATCCGCGCGGCCACCGGCTGGGTGCCGCGCATTCCGCTCGATGAAACCCTCCGCGAGGTGATCGCCTTTTGCCGGGCCTCCCCCGCGGTCGAGGTCGACGAAGGGTAGCGCACAATGGACCTCGTGAGCCTTCGCCCCTCGCATGCGACCGGATGGCGCGCCGCATGACCTCGACCGCGAGCGCCTTGCGTTCGGGGCTGACCCTGTCGGAGCGCCGTGCGCTGCTCGTCTTGGGCGACGCGCTGGCGGTGCTGGCGGCCATGGCCATGGCGCTGACCATCTGGATCTGGACCGACAACGCCTGGGCCTCGCCGGTGGCCACGCTGATGCAGAAGGGTGCGCCGCGCCTGTTGTGGCTCATCCCGCTGTGGTTCTTCCTCGTCGCCAACCTGTACGACCCGCATGTGGCCAGCTCCCGCGGGCGGACGCTGTACGGCCTGCTTTTCGCGGCGGGCATCTTACTCGTCCTATACCTGGGCCTGTACTTCTACGCACCTCGCGGCACCCTGCCGCGCCTGGTGGTGCTGGTGTTCCTGGTAGGCGCGGTGGTGATCGAGCTGTTGTGGCGCCTAGCTTACATCCGCCTGCTTTCGCTGCGGGTGTTGCAGCAGCCGGCCTTGATCGTCGGCGCCGGCCGCGCCGGGAGCGCCATCCTGCGCGTGCTGGTGCACGAGGTTCCCGGGCATTTCCGAATCTTGGGGATTGTCGACGACGACCCGGGCAAGCACGGCCAGGCCATCGAGGGCGTGGTCGTGCGCGGCGGCACCGAGCAGCTGCGCGCCCTTGTCGCCGAGGAGGGCGTGACCGCGCTCATCCTGGCCATTACCGGCGACTTGCAGAGCGATCTGTTCGAGACGCTGCTCGAGTGCCAGGAGCGCGGGGTGGAAGTGATCCGCATGCCTACCCTGTACGAGGAGTTGCTGGGGCGGGTGCCAATCGCCTACCTCAACTCCGAATGGATCCTGACCTCGTTTGTGGACAGCGCGCGGGTGCACGATCTGTATTCGCGGGCCAAGCGTCTGTTCGACATTCTCGGCGCGCTGGCGGGGCTGATCGTGGTGGCGGTGCTCTTCCCGCTGCTGGCGCTGCTGGTGCGTCTGGACTCGCGCGGGCCGGTGCTCTACGGGCAGGAACGTTCCGGCCGCGGGGGCAAGCCGTTTCGCATGGTCAAGTGATGAGCCTGGTCGGCCCGCGAGCCGAACGCCCGGCGCTTGTGACGCGCCTCGAGAGCGAGGTGCCCTTCTACCGTGCGCGCATGCTGGCGCGCCCCGGCGCCACGGGCTGGGCCCAGGTCAACTATCGCTACGGCTGGTCGGTGGAGGACGCCGCCACCAAACTCGAATACGACCTGTATTACATTCGCCATCGCTCACTTTGGCTCGACTTACGCATCCTGTTGCGCACGCTGGGCACGGTTGTGCGCTTCCAAGGGACGTGACCGATCGACGCCCGCGGCTTTCGCGCTCGCGTTGACACTCCGTGGCACTCATGGTCTAATCGTCGAGCCTCTGATTTCCCCTGCTTTCCCGTTCCGGATTGCCCATGACAGAATCTGCAGCAACGGATTGGAGGACTGACGTGCGTGAGGCAGCCCGCCTCTTGATTCGCCGGAGCTGGCTGGTGGGCCTCGCGCCGCTGATTGCGGCCGGGCTGACGGCGCTGGTGCTGGCGTTGCAGCCGGCACGCTACTCGGCGAACGCGATTGTGGCCGGCGGCGCGCAGGTGCCGCGTGAAGCCGTGGCCGCCCTCGCCGCGAGCGCCGAGATGGAACGCCGCCTGGCGGCAAGCCTTGAGGCAAGCGACGCCGAGGATATCGCCGCGGCGCTGCGCACAGGCACGCTCGAAGCGCTTGACGGCGGGTTGACCCGGATAGAAATGAGCGCGGCGAGCGCATCCCAAGCGGTGCGCCTGACCCGCGCCTGGGCCACGGAACTCGTGGCACTCGTCGCCGAAACCTATCCCGACCGAACAGGCGGCGGCGGGGAGAACACCCCGCGGGTGGTCAGCCTGCCGGACCGGGCGAGCCGCGTGGATACGCGTTTCGTCCCGAAAGTTGTCACCGCCGCCGTGCTTGGTCTCTTGGCTGGCGTGATCGTCATCCTGAGTTATCGCGTGGCCGAACCTCTGCCGTAAGGAGCTCAACTGTGAAACCCACTGAGAAGAGCGCCGCCCTCCCCCCTGCGGCCCGGCAACTCATCGCCAAGCTCAACTCGCGCACCGCGCGGGTGGGCGTGGTGGGGCTCGGATACGTCGGCTTGCCGCTAGTGGAGGCCTTCGGCCATGCCGGCTATACGGTGGTGGGCATCGACGTAGAAGACCGCAAGGTCCAGGCGCTGAAGAAGGGCCAGTCCTACATCGAAGACGTGCCCGCCGCACGCATCAAGGAACTCATCGACCAGGGCCGCCTGGAGGCGACCACCGACTTCGCTGCGATCAGCACGCTGGATGCGCTTTCGATCTGCGTGCCCACGCCGCTGCGCAAGACGGGCGACCCGGACCTTTCCTTCATCATCAACGTAACCGAGGCCATCGCCCGCTTTCTGCACCCGGGCATGGCCATCGTTCTCGAATCGACCACCTATCCTGGCACGACGCGCGAAATCCTTCTGCCCAAGTTCGAGAGCCGGGGGCTCAAGGCGGGTAAGGACTTCTTCCTGGCCTTCTCGCCGGAGCGCGTCGACCCCGGGCGGAAGGATTGGACGACCACCAACACACCCAAGGTGATCGGCGGCATGACACCCGCCTGCCTGGAGGTGGCCAAGGCCTACTACGGGCAGGCCATCCAGACGCTGGTGCCCGTCTCGTCGGCCGAGGCCGCCGAGATGGCCAAGCTCCTGGAGAACACCTTCCGCGCGGTCAACATTGGCTTGGTCAACGAAATGGCGTTGATGTGCGACCGGCTGGGCCTCGACGTGTGGGAAATCATCGATGCCGCCGCCTCCAAACCATTCGGTTTCATGAAGTTCTCTCCCGGCCCGGGCCTGGGCGGCCACTGCATTCCGATCGATCCCTTGTACCTCTCGTGGAAGCTCAAGACAGTCAACTACACCGCGCGCTTCATTGAACTGGCCAGCGAAATCAACACCAACATGCCGCGCGTCGCGGTGCAGAAGGTGCAGGATGCGCTCAATAGCGTGGGCAAGCCGGTCAAGGGCAGCCGCATCCTGGTGCTGGGCGTGGCCTACAAGCCGGATGTCTCCGACCTGCGCGAGTCGCCGGCCCTGGATGTGATCGGTCTCTTGGGCAAGAAGGGTGCGCGCGTGGCCTACCACGACCCGTATGTGCCGGAGGTGAAGCACGACTCGTGGAACCTGCGGCGCGTGCCGGATTTGCATACCGCGCTCAAATCGGCGGACTGTGTGATCATCACCACCCACCACAGCACCTACGATTGGGACATGGTGCTGCGCGCGTCGCGGCTCATCGTCGATACGCGCAACGCGCTCGGCGCCAAGGGCAAGGCCAGCGCCAAGGTGACTCGCCTGTAATGTCGCGCTATTTGCTGACCGGCGCCGCCGGTTTCATCGGTGCACGCGTCACCGAGCTCTTGCTCGAGCAGGGCCACCAGGTGGTGGGCCTCGATAACCTCAACCCGGCTTACGACGTGCGCATGAAGGAATACCGGCTAGGGCGCCTGAAGGCATTGCCCGGCTTTGAGTTCCACAAAGTGGATATCTGCGACGGGCGCGCGTTGCGTGCGCTGCCGCAGGGCGCGCCGTTTGAGGCGGTGATCCACCTGGCAGCGCGGGCGGGCGTGCGCGCCTCGCTCGAAGATCCGTGGTCGTACGTGGAGACGAACGCGGGGGGCACGCTCAATCTGCTCGAGTTGTGCCGCCACACGCACATCCCCAAGTTCCTGTTGGCTTCTACTTCCAGCATCTACGGCGCCGAGGCGCCGCTGCCGACGCCGGAAGAGGCCGACAGCAGCCACCCGCTGCAGCCGTATGCCGCCTCGAAGAAAGCGGCCGAGGTGCTGAGCTACTCGTATCACGCCATGTACCACCTGGATGTGACCGTCTTCCGCTACTTCACGGTGTACGGCCCGGCTGGCCGGCCCGATATGTCGATGTTCCGCTTCACGCAATGGATCGCCGAAGAACGGCCGCTGGTGCTCAACGGCGACGGGACTCAATCGCGAGGCTTCACTTTTGTTGACGACATCGCCCGCGGCACGATTCTCGGGCTGCGCCCCTTCGGCTACGAAGTGATGAACCTGGGCGGGCACGAAGCGGTGCGCATGACTGACGTGATTCGCTTGCTCGAGGGTTTGTTGGGCGCGAAGGCCCACGTCGTTCAGCGGCCGGCGCATCCCGCCGACATGCCGGCTTCGTGGGCCAACGTTGAGAAGGCCCGGCGCCTGTTGGGCTGGGAACCGCGCGTTTCGTTTGCCGAGGGGGCCCGCGAGCTGGTGGAGTGGTACCGGCGCGAGCGCGATTGGGCGCGCCACGTGGCCACCGGCTGATCCTCACCCCTGACCTTAGGATGCATGATGAAGGTAGCCGTCACGACTTCGACATTTGCCAAGGAGAGCCCAGAGCCGCTGGAGATGCTGCGCGCCGCCGGCTTTGCGGTGGTGCTCAACCCTCACGGGCGAAAGCTCACCCGCGATGAGACTGTGGCTCTCTTGGGCGAGGTGGAAGCGGTGGTGGCCGGCACCGAAGCTCTCGACCGCGCTGTGCTCGAGAAGCTGCCGCGTCTCAAGATGATTGCCCGCGTCGGCACCGGCATGGAAAATGTCGACCTAGCCTGCGCCGCGGAGCGAGGCATCCGAGTCTGCAACTCGCCCGATGGTCCCACCTGGGCCGTGGCGGAGCTGGCCCTGGCCGGGTTACTCGCTCTCCTGCGCCGCGTGCCGCAAGCGGACGCCGCCATCCGTCGCGGCGAGTGGGCCAAGCCGATGGGCCGCCTCTTGCACGGGCGCACGGTGGGGGTGATCGGCCTTGGGCGCATCGGCAAGGCGTGGGTGCGGCTGCTTCGGCCCTTCGAAGTGAATCTGTTGGCCGTCGATCCTCAAAGGGACCCTGCCTTCGCGCGTGAGGTACACCTGGAGTACGGAACACTGGCCGAAGTGCTGCCGCGCTGCGATATCGTCTCGATGCATTTGAGCGGTGCGCCAAGCGCGCCCATGATCGGGCGGGCAGAGATGGAAATGATGAAACGCGGCGCACTGCTCATGAACCTCGCCCGGGGCGGGTGGGTGGATGAAGCGGCGCTGGCCGAGGCGTTGCACAGCGGCCAGTTGGGCGGCGCGTACCTGGATGTCTTCGAGCAGGAACCGTATTCCGGCCCGCTGCGCGACGTGCCCAACGTCGTGCTCACGCCGCACATCGGCTCGTATGCGGTCGAGTGCCGCATCAAAATGGAGCTCGACGCGGCCCGCCAGGTGATCGATTTCTTCTCGCACGGGGGGCGGCCCTCCGGGGAGCGACCCACATGACGCGCACGATTGTGACCGGTGGAGCAGGGTTTCTGGGCAGCCATCTGGCCGATGAATTGACCGCGCGTGGGCACGAGGTGCTTATCTACGACCAACACGCCTCGGCTTTCCGCCAGCCGGCGCAAGAGCAAGTGGTGGGTGATCTCCTGGATTTTGAACTGCTGCGAACCACGCTGCAGGGCGCCGACTACGTCTACCATCTCGGCGCGCTGGCCGACCTTAATGCCGCGCGCACCCGGCCGCGGGAGACGGCCAGCATCAACGTGCTGGGAACCGTCAACCTGCTGGAGGCCGCGCGTCTGGCCGAGGTGAAGCGTTTCGTCTTTGCCAGCACGGTCTACGTCTACAGTGACGAGGGCAGCTTTTATCGGGCCAGCAAGCAGGCGGGCGAGGCCTATATCGAGGAGTATCATCGTCAGTATGGGCTCGAGTACACGGTCCTGCGCTACGGCTCGCTCTACGGCCCGCGCGCCGACGAGAGCAACGGGGTCTACCGCTTGCTGCGTGCAGCTGCGCTGGAGGGGCGTATCCGCTACGACGGGCGGCCGGACGATGCGCGCGAATACATCCACGTGGCCGACGCGGCCCGCCTGAGCGTGGATATCCTCGCGCCCGAGTATGCCAACCAACATCTGGTCATCACCGGGCACTACCCGATGCGCGCGCGCGACCTGTTCACAATGTTCTCGGAAATCCTCGGGCGCGAAATCCACGTCGACTACGTGGAACCCGAGACGGTCGACGGCCACTACCGGGTGACGCCTTACAGACTCCACCCGCGCGTGGCGCGCAAACTGACCTCCACCTTGTACGTCGATATGGGCCAGGGAGCGATCGAGGTGC
>JAPLGX010000093.1 GCA_026389925.1 Chloroflexota bacterium | reverse complement strand
CCGAGCTCGCTGCGCACCATCTGGATGAAGGCCATCATGTCTTCGGTCTCGTTCGGGTTCATGCCGGCCGTCGGCTCGTCGAGCAGCAACAGGCGCGGGCGGTTGGCGAGCGCGCGGGCGATTTCCAGGCGGCGCTGGGCGCCGTAGGGCATGTTGCGCGCCAATTGATCGCCCATGTCGGCCAGTCCGACGAAGCGCAGCAGGCGTGTCGCCTCGCGCAGGGCATCCTGCTCTTCCCGCCTCATCCGCGGCGTGCCCAGAATGGCCTCGATCCACGTGGCGCTCAGGCGCGGGTGCTGACCGACCAGGATGTTCTCAATCGCCGTCATGTTCTTGAAGAGGCGGATATTCTGGTAGGTGCGGGCGATTCCGAGTTCGGCGATGCGATCGGGGGCTAGCCCCACCAGCGGGCGGCCGTCGAGGAGAATCTGTCCTTCTTCGGGCGGGTAGAAGCCGGAAACGCAATTGAAGAAGGTCGTCTTGCCTGCGCCGTTCGGGCCGATCACGCTGGCGATCGTCTTCTCCTTCACTACCAAATCCACCGCGCTGACCGCCGTCAGACCGCCAAAGCGCTTGGTGACCTTATGCGTCTCGAGGACGGCGCTCATGGGATCCCTTCTCCAGGAGGGGAGGGCGGCCCGCCTGGGGCGGCCTCCTCGTGCTCTCCGTGGATCTCCAGGCTGCGCCGGGCCGAGGGTATGAGCCCTTCCGGCCGCGCAATCATCATCACCACCAAGAGCGCGCCGAAGGCCAGGATGCGGTAGTCCTGCAATTGGCGAAGCACTTCGGGCAGTCCCTTGAGGACAAACGCGCCGGCAATCACGCCGGGGATGCTCCCCATGCCGCCCACAATCACCAGGCACAGCACGTTAATCGAGACCATCAGGTTATGGTCTTCGGGGCCGGTGAACTGATTGCGGGCGGCGAACAGGGCACCGCCCAGCCCGGCGAAGGCTGCACCGATGGCAAAGGCCAGCAGCTTGTGGCGCAGCGTGGAGATGCCAACTGCCTGCGCCACGGTCTCGTCTTCGCGCATGGCTACCCAGGCGCGTCCGACGCGGGATTTCTGCAAGCGATCGGTGACGAAAATGACCAGCAATACACCCAGGATGATCAGGTAAACGAAGCCCACATCGGTGCTCAATCGCCCGCCGAAGAATGTCGGTCCGCCCACAGCGGGAACGCCACGTGGCCCGCCGCTGAATTTGGTCAGGGCGTCGCTCTTGCTGAGCACACGGATGATTTCGCCGAAACCCAATGTAACGATGGCCAGGTAGTCGCCGCGCATGCGCAGAACGGGGATACCGAGCAGGATGCCGGCCAAGGCCGCCATGATGACGCCGGCGGGCAGTGCCGCCCAGAAACTCCACATCAGGTGATGCGGGACGGGCGCGGTGAGCAGGGCCATGGTGTATGCGCCGATGGCGAAGAAGGCGACATAGCCCAGGTCGAGCAAGCCTGCCAGGCCGACGACAATATTGAGGCCCAATCCGAGCAGCACGTAGATGCCCACCGTACCGGCGGTGTAGTTCCAGTACTGCCCGAGGCGGAGCGGGAGAATGAGGAGCGCGACGCCCACCAAGGCGTACGTCACGAGGCGCGCGGCGTGGGTATGGAACAGCGGCTGGCGGGTGAGCCATGCCCAAGCCGGACCGAGGCGTGCGCCCAGCCACGTCCACACGCGTCGGCGCCATTCAGCACGCACCATTCCCCGCGCCAGGAGTGCCCCCGCCAGACCGGAGGCGGTGAAGAACCAGGCGTAAGTGAGCGCCGCCTGCGGCACCGGCAGTCCAAGCACAAACAGCCGGAGCACATCCGGGATGAGCGCGGCCAGATACCGGCTGACCTCAACCTTCACCGCGGCCATGGAGCCCAAGAGGTAGGCCAGCCCCGCGACCATCAGCCCCACAATCAGCCCGCTCAGCGTGCCGGCGAGAAGAGCCCCTGGCCAGCTATCGGGCGATTGGCGGCGGGCGCCTGCGGCGCCCGCCCACATCCCGACCAGGCCGAGGAAGATCAGCATGTCAAGTGCGGCCGCCGAGAGACCGAACGCCGCACCCTCACTAGCCTGCGTGTTGTGCAGCATGTCCCCGATCAGGCCACCGGCGATCACGTTAAAGCCGATGAGCACCAGGAAAACGGTAATGATGCTGAACACGATCCCGGCGCGTAACCCGCTGCGCAAATGGGCGGCCATCACACCTTCTCCTCGGTGAGCACTTCGCCCAGGATGCCGGAGGGGCGGATAATGAGTACCAGCACGAGGATCAAGAAGGCAATCACGTCTTTGAGTTGGAAGTCGATGCCCAAA
>JAPLGX010000220.1 GCA_026389925.1 Chloroflexota bacterium | reverse complement strand
CGCAGGTAGCTCTCGACGTCGCGCGCCTCACGCGTGATGCCCAGCGCCCGCTCCTCGAGCGTGCTCAGCGAGCACGACTCGAGCCGCCCACGCCAGAAGCGCCGCGCGTGTGGCAAGAGATCCAGATGCGGGAGATCCGCCAGCGAAATGCGTTTGCGCAGCCGAATCGTTCCGCGTGCTTCGAGGATCGGCACATCGAATCCGCGGCCGTTGAAAGTGACCAGGCCGGCCGCGGAAGAAACCTCACCCAGCACGGCCTCCAGCATCGCCGCTTCTTCAGAGGGATCGCGCAGGAAGTACTGGCGCAGAACGTAGCGATCGCCCTGCATGCGACCCAGCCCCACCAGGAAGGCGAAGGTCCCCGCCCCGCCCGATAGGCCCGTGGTCTCGGTGTCGAGGAAGATGAGCGACTCGAGCGCGCCGCGCGGATGGAAGCCTAAGAGATCGCTTTCGGGCATGGCCTGCCGCGCAAGCGCGCCAAGCTGGATGCGCCCATGCTGATGATCGAGCGCGTAGCTCGTTTCGAGGTAGTAGTAGTCGCCGCGCGAGGAGGAGGCGGTGTGTCCGGCCCAATGCGCAGGGATGCTGCGCGGTGCCGCGGGCTGCAGCGGAGGCGCATGCGTTTTGCTGCCCGCGCGTCTGAGTCGTGCGCGGAGCGAAGCCATGTCACTCATAATGTGCGCTTATCCTATCGCGATACGGGAAATAGTATACCGTGCGCAGGTTCAGCGACAGGGGGATTCGCAATCGAGTGCTTTGTTGGATGCGGAGCGACGAAAGTCATCGGGGAGAGGTGACGGGTGGCCTGGGCGCGGTGCGAGTGCCGGGATATAGTGAAGGCAGAGACGAGAGAGAGATGGGGGAAACCCCATCGCTCATCGCTGTCTCCTCCTTTGGCGAAGGCCTCCACCAGGCTCCCCCCTCACCGCCCTGGTGGAGGCGCCATTTAACCCCCAGGCGCACTCGCGTCGGGCGTGTCGCCCGACGTGGCCTGCGCAATCGGCAGCACCACGGTGAAGGTCGAGCCTTCGCCCACGGTCGACTCGACCCAGATGCGGCCGCCGTGCACTTCCACGATCGACTTGACAATCGAGAGGCCCAAGCCGCTGCCCGTTCCGTCCTCGACATTGGAGGCACGGTAGAACTTGTTAAAGATGTAGGGCTGCTCGGGCGGGGGGATGCCCACGCCGGTATCCGAAACCAGCAGCAACACTTGGTTCTCCTCCAGATGTGTGGACACCGTCACCCGCCCGTTCTCAGGTGTGAACTTGATCGCGTTGTCGATCAGGTTGTTGATCATCTGACGCAGGCGCACCGGGTTGCCGGCCACGGCCGGCAGGTCTGGCGGCAAGTCCACTTCAAGATGGATGCCTTTGTTCTCGCACCGCAGGCGCAGGCTGTCGACCGCGTAGCCGGCCAGCGCCGAGAGGTCGACCAGGTCCTGCTGCGTGTCGAGGCCGGCCTCGATTCGCCCCAGGTGCACCAAATCGGTGATGAGAGCCGTAATAGATTGCGTGCTGTCTTGCACCCGGCGCAGGAACTCGTGCTGCTGCGGCGTGAGCGGGCCGCCGCGCTCGATCAGATCCACGTAACCGAGAATCGTGGTGAGCGGCGAGCGCAGGTCGTGCGAGACGGTGGTGACGAATTCCGACTTGATGCGGTCGAGCTCTTTGAGGTGGGTGATGTCGCGCATCACCACCACGTGGCCCACGCCCTCGATCGGCGTGAGGTGGGTGTGGAAAACGCGCCCATCCGCCAGGGTGATCTCCGCCCGCCGCAATTGCGGGCTGGGCGTGTTGCGGCGCGAGTACAGCGCGAGCAGCTCGGGGTGCGGCACGGCCTCGGCCAGCGGATGCAGCAGGGCCGCGTCCTGGTTGAGGCCGAAGGCTTCTTGCGCGGTGCGGTTGATGAGCAGCAGCCGGTCCTGCGGGTCGGTGATCAGCACCCCGTCTTCGGTTTGCTGCAGGATGGTTTCCAGCTGGCGGCGCTCGGCCTGCACCTGGCTATAGAGGCGCGCGTTCTCGAGGGCCACCGCGGCATACTCGCCCAGGGCTTGCATCAGCACCACGTGATGCGCGGTGAGCGGCCGCCCGGCCTGACGGTTATCGACGCCCAGGAGGCCCACAGAGCCGGTCTCGCCCTTGAGCGGGACGAAGATCAGCGAATGCACGAGGAAGGTCGTGGTGATCTTTTGCGGGCTGTGCTCGTCGATGAGCACCGGCTCGCCGGAGCGCAGCGCCTCGCCGGCCAGCGAATCCTGCACCCGCGCACGGAAGGTGCGTACGAACTGCTCGTCGAAGTTCTTGGCCGCGCGCATGTACAGCTCGCCACTGGCCTCATCCAGCAGCATCAGGCTGCCCTCGTCGGCGCCGGTGAGAGCCACGGCGGCTTCGACGATGGCGGTGAGCACCGCGTCGAGGTTAAGGTGGCGCAGAATTCCTTGGGCGAGGCTCGCCAGCGTTTCGAGCTCGCGCACGCGGGGCGAGGCATCCGCGGCGGGCCCTTCCGCCGGCGGCGCACTCGGACCTGCCGGCGTGGCCAGCGCAGTCTGCGCCTCGCGGACGAGCGTGGTCAGAGCCGCCTCTTGGGCCATCAACCGTGAGACGTGCTGGCTCAAGCGAGTGAGCGGGAGCGAAGCTAGGCGCGGCTGCAATTCGCCGGTGCCGGGCTTGGGCCGGTGGGCATACTCCGCGGCCAGCCGCTCGAGCGCCGCGTCCACCTCGGCCGGGCGCGGGCTCACCAAGAGGTCATTGGCCTTGGCCTGCTGGGCCGCTTGCACCAGCTCCGGGCTGTCGTGGTCGAGCAGCACCAGCACCGGCAGCCGCGGCTGCGCGGCGCGCAGCGTGGCGATGGCTTCTTGCGTGAATTCGGGCGAGTCGGGCATGGCCACCACGCCCAGCGTGGTGGGGAACTGTTTCACCAGGCCAATGGCCTCCGCCAGCGAATCGCACGCCAGCACGCGGTGGCCGCGCGGACGAAAGGCCGCTTCTTCGAACTGAGGCGTCAGCGCATGCTGCGGGTCGAGGAGAAGTATCGTCTCGCTGGGCATCGCGCCTTAAGAGGTGAGCCTGCCGCTGGCACCGGCCAGGCGCGCTTCCAGCGAGCGGAACAGGCGCGCATTGATCAGGGCGATGGAAGCATAATCCGCCACCGCCTCGAGCAGGGCCTGATCCTGCTGAGTGAAATCGCGCGGGCGCCGGTTGGCTACGGCGATGACCCCCAGCCCCTCGCCGCGCGTGCGAATGGGTGTGAGCAGCGCGGTCTGGCACCCCTGACCGATTGCCAGGCGGCGCAGCCCGTCGCCTGAGAGGCGCATGCCCTCGCCCGAAACGAGAACCGAAGGCGAGAGTCCGTCATCCCAGGCCTGGCCCAGCCGCGCCACAATCGGCGTGGGCAGGCCGTGTTGCGCGCGCAGGATCAACTGGCCGCTGTCATCCTCACGCAGCGTGAGCCAGCCCAGGTCGGCTTCGGTCGCGAAGCGTGCGCCCTCCAGCAGCCGCCCGGCCACCTGGTCCATCTGATCGAGCGAAGTAATCGCTCGCCCAATGCCGTGCAACAGAGTCAACTGTTTGACGCGCTGTTCGAGTTCTTGGTTGGTCTCGGCCAGACGCGAGGCCAGCGCCTCGCGTTCGCGGCGCAGACGCGCCTCGACCAGCGCCCGCTCGACCGACGAGACCACTTCCGCCTCGCGCAGCGGCTTGCTCAGGTAATCACGCGCGCCCAGGCGGAAGGCGCGCAAGGCCATGCTCTCCATGCCCACCGGCGCGGTGACGATGACCGGCGCCTCCAGGCCCTGGGCGCGCAGTGTCACCAGCACGTCCTTGGCCGTCAGGCGCGGCAGGGTCAGGCTGGCGATGACCACATCGGGATGGAATGTGACGATGCGCTGGATGGCGGTGGGGCCGTCGGCGGCGGTCGCGACCTGATAGCCCATGGGCAAGAGAGTCTGCCGGGCGAGGCTGTCCAGAACATCCGGATCCTCGTCGGCAACCAGGATCCTCTCCGCGCCGCTGTTCAATGAGGTTGCCATGGTGGGTAGCCCACTCCCCTCGGTGAGCGGTGCATAAGCCATGCCCGCGTCTGGCGTGCCGGGGGGCCGGGAGTCTGGTGAGTCACAGCCGGCACGCACAGTGCCTGCGAGCGACCGCGTCATACTATAGCACAATTCGATGCGGCCAGCCCATGAAACGCGCCTCTTCTTGACGCCGCGCGTGAGGCGTTAGAGGATTGTAAGAACCCGATGATCCGTATTGACTTGCTGCCGTTCTCATGACTAGAATCCTGATACGCCACCCTTCATGTGACCATGGACTATCGCGACTACTATCAGATCCTCGGCGTCTCGCGTAAATCGAGCGCCAACGAAATCAAGAAGGCCTATCGCAAGCTGGCCCTCAAGTACCACCCCGATCGCAACCAGGGCCAGCGCGAGGCCGAAGAGCGCTTTAAGGAGATCAACGAGGCGTACGAAGTCCTCGGCGACCCACAGAAGCGCGCCAAGTACGACCAGCTGGGCCGCGCCTACAACGAATGGCAGCATGCCGGCGGCGCGCCGGGCGGATTCGACTGGGGCCAGTGGGCGGGCGCCGCGCCCGGCGGCACGCGGGTCGAGTTCGGCGACCTGGGCGAAGCGTTCGGCGACTTCTCGGATTTCTTCCGCGCCATCTTCGGCGATATGCCGAGCGGCACCTTCACCCCGGGAGGCTTCCAACGGGGCGGCGGGTCGTTCGCGGCGCAGGGGCGCGACGCCCAAGCCACGGTCGAGATCAGTCTGGAGGACGCCTACCGCGGCACCTCGCGCTTGCTGCAACAGGATGGCCGCCGCCTCGAGGTGCGCATTCCGCCCGGCGCCCAGACGGGGACGCGCATTCGCCTGTCCGGTGAGGGCCCGCGGACGCGCAGCGCAGCGGCGGGTGACCTCTATCTCGTCGTTCAGGTCAAGCCTCATCCTCGCTTCGAACGCCAGGGCGACGACTTGCACACCGAAATGGCCGTTGACCTTTACGCCCTGGTGCTCGGCGGCGAGGTGTCGGTGTCCACCCTCGACGGGCGGCAGGTGTTGCTTTCTATTCCGCCCGAGACTCAGCCCGGGCAAACCTTCCGCCTCACCGGGTTGGGCATGCCCCGTCTGCGGTCGGGGAGTGAACGGGGCGATCTGTATGTGCGGGTACGCGTGGAGTTGCCCACCCGCCTCTCGGCGGAGGAGAAGCACCTGTTCGAGGAATTGGCGCGCAAGCGACGAAAGGCGTAGCCGGCCACCCGCCGGCGGCGTACGCCCAGCGATACATTGCCAGGGAGAGACGAATGAAGCGATGGATGATGGTTGTTGTGGCCGGCGCCCTGCTGGCGTTGGCCTGTTCCAGTTTGCCGCAGTTGACTCTGCCCGATATTGCCACGTTAACGGTCGTGACGCCGCAGCCGCAGGTTGAAACCACCTCGCGGCCAAACCTGCCGCCGTTGGCTCCGGCCGTTGGCCTGCCGTCGGAATCGACCAGCAGCGCGCTGAGCGATCTCTATCAACAAGTGAATCCGGGTGTGGTCTCCCTGCGTGTGTTCACCGCGGATGGCGGCGCGCTCGGATCGGGATTCGTGGTCGACAAGCAGGGGCACATCGTCACCAATCTGCACGTGGTCACGGGGGCCACCGGTCTGGAAGTGGATTTCCCCTCCGGGCAGATGGCGCACGGCAAAGTCATCGCCGAGGATCCAGATTCGGATCTGGCGGTGATCCAGGTGACCGTGCCCGAGGCGGAGCTCGTGCCGCTGTCGTTGGGTGATTCCTCGACCCTGCGGGTGGGCACGCCGGTGGTGGCGATCGGCAACCCGTTTGGACTGTCGAGCACCATGACCCTGGGCATCGTCTCCGGGTTGGGACGCACACTTGATTCAGAACGCGCCTCCCCCGGCGGCGGCGTCTTCTCCGCGGCCGATCTCATCCAGACCGACGCCGCGGTCAACCCAGGCAACTCGGGCGGCCCGCTGCTCGACCTGCAAGGGTACGTGGTCGGAGTCAACCGCGCGATTCGCAGCACGTCGGTCACCACTTCGGGCGACGTCGTCAACTCGGGCGTGGGCTTTGCCATCTCGGTCAATGTGGTGCGGCGCGTGCTACCCTCGCTTATCGAGAAGGGCGCTTACGACTATCCTTACATCGGCATCACCGGCATGAGCGAAATGCACCTGGCCGAACAAGAGGCGCTCGGTCTACCACAGAGCACGGGCGTATACGTGCAAGAGGTGACGGCCGGCAGCCCGGCCGAGAAGGCCGGCTTGCGCGCCGGGTTGCGGCCAACCACCCTCACCGGGTTGCAGGCGGGCGGCGATCTCATCATCGCTGTCAACGACATTCCTTTGCGCAACTTCTCCGCTCTGCTTTCTTACCTGGTTCTCAATACCTCACCGGGCGATACGGTGAAGCTTACCCTGCTGCGGGATGGACAACAAAAGGAGGTCAGCCTGACCTTGGCCGCACGCCCCTAGAGTTCGGCCGGCGTGGGCGGCCGGTGCACACAATTCATGAGGAGGCTGCGATGCTCGGAGAGCAGGATCTC
>JAPLGX010000480.1 GCA_026389925.1 Chloroflexota bacterium | reverse complement strand
TTCCGCGCCTCTTGGTGGCGAGGTTCGGCTTGATGTGGCGATATCTGTTCGTCCTGGCAGATGAAGCACTGCGTTTGATGCGTGCGCGGGCGGCCCGTTCAGGGCGCCCCGCTCTCGCGGCCGGCGAGGCCGGCCACCACCAGCCGATGCCGCCCCTCGCATGGCGCGCGCGAGTGGCCGGCGGCATGGCGGGCAACCTGTTCCTGCGAGCCTTTGAACGCAGCGATCGGATTTACATCGCCATGCTGTCGCGCGGCTACGACGGCGAGGTGCGCAGCCTTCCGCTTTCGCCGCTCACTCTTTCCGGATGGCTGACCCTGGCCGGCGGCTTCGCCCTGCTCGCCTTCCTTCTCAGCCTGGGGGCGCTCTTCTGGGGCTAAGCCGGTGCATCACTCCATCGATGTCCGCCACCTGTCGTTCTCGTATCCGGACGAGCACCCAGCGCTCGACGA
Source organism: Chloroflexota bacterium (assembly GCA_026389925.1). Taxonomy (GTDB): domain Bacteria; phylum Chloroflexota; class Anaerolineae; order Anaerolineales; family RBG-16-64-43; genus RBG-16-64-43. Next base: position 3,893 of record JAPLGX010000480.1, on the reverse strand, counting down.
TGTTACGTTTCGCATCGCCCCGGGCGAGAAGGTTGCCCTCGTTGGCCCGAACGGCGCGGGCAAATCCACGCTTCTGCTTCACTTGAATGGCATCCTCAGGGGTCAGGGTGAGATCATCATCTGCGGCCACACCCTCAGCGAGGCGACCCTTGGGCCGATTCGCGCGGCCGTCGGAATGGTCTTTCAGGATCCGGATGACCAACTCTTCTCGCCCACCGTTTTAGAAGACGTTGCCTTCGGACCGATCTACATGGGCTTGAGTGAGTCGCGGATCCGCGAAAGAGTGAGGTCCGCGCTGGCGTCGGTTGGCATGTCCGGGCAGGAGAGTCGGGTTTCGCATCACTTGAGCAATGGCGAGAAGAAGCGCGTGGCCATCGCCTCCGTGCTGGCCATGGAGCCGGAGGTGCTCGTGCTCGACGAACCCACGGCCGGGCTCGATCCGCGCGGGCGGCGCAACCTGATCCGCCTCTTGCGCGATCTGCCGCAGACGATGTTCGTCTCCAGCCACGACCTGCACATGGTGGCCGAACTGTTCCCGCGCACCATTCTCCTCGATCGAGGCCGGGTCGCTGCCGACGGACCAACCGCCGCCCTGCTGGCCGACCCGGACCTACTTGAGGCGCACGGGCTCGAAGCCCTTTGATCCCTTGCCTGTCCATTGGTGATGGACACAGGAGCATCTTGTCATCCCTCGCCGCATGTGTATAATGATGATTGCATTCCTTCACCGACCACGCGCACGAAAGGGTGAGACGATGAGCCAACAGCATACTGAAATAGCGCGTCGCTACCTGGGTAGCGACGCCACGTGGACCTCCGCCGGCCTCGGGCTGGGCAATCGCAAAGCGTTGCCTGCGGCCTCCATCCTCATGGCGGAGACCTCGGCCCTGGGCGAACCGCAAGCGCGGGCGGAAGCCCGCTGGCTGATTTGGGAGACGGCCCTCGCCCTCGGCATCGTGCCCGCCTCGATCAACGACCTCTACATGGCCCGCGGCCGCGGCGACGCTCCGTCAACATTCACCGTCCCCGCCATCAATCTGCGCATGCTCTCGTTTGATGCCGCGCGTGCGGTCTTTCGTGCGGCCCGCGTGCGCCGCGCAGGCGCGATCGTCTTCGAGATCGCGCGGTCCGAGATAGGCTACACCGACCAACGGCCTGCCGAATACGCTGCCTCGGTGTTGGCCGCGGCCATCTGCGAAAGCTGGAGCGGTCCTGTCTTCATCCAAGGCGACCACTTCCAGGTTTCGGCCAAAAAGTACGCGTCGGCGCCGGAGGCGGAACTGCAGGCGATTCGCGATCTGATTGTCGACTCCATCCAGGCCGGCTTCTTCAACATCGACATCGACACCTCCACCCTGGTGGATCTCAGGCGCTCGACGGTTCACGAGCAGCAGACGCTCAACGCCCACCTGTGCGCGGCGTTCACTGCCTTCATCCGCACCCACCAGCCTAAGGGCGTTGAGATTTCCGTCGGCGGGGAGATCGGAGAGGTCGGCGGGCGCAACAGCACCGAGGAGGAGCTGCGCGCCTTCCTGCAGCTCTTTGGCGTAGAACTCGACCGCCTGGCCGGCAGCGCGCTCGGGCTGAGCAAGATCAGCATCCAAACCGGCACCTCGCACGGCGGCGTGGTGCTGCCCGACGGCAGCATGGCCCAGGTCGCGGTGGATTTCGGCACGCTGCTGCGTCTCTCGCGCGTCGCGCGCAGCCAGTTTGGCCTGGCGGGCGCCGTGCAACACGGCGCGTCCACCCTGCCCGAAAATGCGTTCCGCAACTTCCTCCAGAACGAGGCCTGCGAGGTCCATCTGGCGACGAACTTCCAGAACATCGCCTTCGATCACCTGCCGGCAGATCTGCGTGAGGAGATCTTCACCTGGACCCGTGAACACTGCGCCGATGAGCGCAAGCCCACCGACACCGACGAGCAATTCATCTACAAGGCGCGCAAGAAGGCCATCGGCCCCTTCAAGGGCAAGGTCTGGCAATTGCCCGACGCCGCGCGCGCTCCCATCCGCGAGGCATGGGAGAAGCAGTTTGGATTCCTTTTCGACCAGCTCGGCGTGGCCGGCACAGCGGATTTGGTGGGCACGCATGTCAAACCCGTTGCCTTGCACAAATCGATTGCCGATTTCGGCGGCAAGGCGAGCGGGCCCGACGAAGCCGCCCGCGACCTAGCCGACTGACCTCCTCCGCCACACGACTCTCCCGAACCGGACCCCATGGGCCGCGAAGAGCAAGGCGTGCGAGCGACGATGCGCTATGCGCTCGTTCCTCGCACGCTCGTTTTTGTGTTCCGCGGCGAGCAGGTCCTCCTGTTGCGTGGGGCGAGCGCTAAGCAGATCTGGCCCGACCGCTACAACGGAATCGGAGGCCATGTGCAACGCGGCGAGGATGCCCTCTCAGCCGCACGGCGCGAGCTGGAGGAGGAAACGGGCCTGCAGGAGGTTGCGCTCGAGCTGTCCGGGCTGATAACGGTCGACGTCACCCCCGAGCGCGGCGTGCTGGTGTGCGTTTTTCGCGGCGCGGTCCCGGCGACCCTGCGCTACGCGCTTCCGCCGAGGGCTCGCTCGAGTGGGTCTCCCCGAACGACCTGACCCGTCTACCGCACGTGCCGGACCTGCCTGCGCTTGTGGCGCGCATGGTGGGGCGGCCGGCCGGCGCCACGCCCTTCCTCGCCCGATCGTGGTACGACGAGCAAGACTCCTTCCACATTCAGTTTGCAGGCGACGGACCCTAAGCGCGAGGCGGGGCTAGCTTCCGGGGCGTTCGTAGAAGACAAGCAGCGTGCTGCCGTAGCGGCGCCGGTCCGCCTCCCGCAGCACTGACAGGTCAACCTCCTCGAACTCGCGCGGGTCCACTTGCACGATGGCCTGACCGTCCGGCACAAGCCATTCCGCCCTCCGATCGACGCGCTGCAAAGCCTCACGCCACATGCCTCGATACTGGGGCGGAGCGATGTAGATCACGTCGAATGCCGGCACACCGCGACGTTCGAGGAAGCTGAAGGCATCCGTCCGCACCACCTGCGCACCAGCGCTCAGCCCGGTAAGCTTCAGGTTCTCATGGACGACACGGATCGCCGCCGGCTCACAATCCACAAAGACCACTCGCGCCGCACCACGGCTGAGGGCCTCGATCCCCACCGCGCCGGTGCCCGAAAACAGATCCAAGACAGAGTCCCCCGATATCTCGGGGGCCAGGATGTCGAACAGGGCAACCTTCACACGATCGGTGATTGGCCGCGTGGCTACGCCCGGCACGGCCTTGAGAATCCTACCCTTGGCCAGCCCCGCCACAACCCGCATGGCTCGCTCCCCGCCCCGGCCTACGGCACGGCCGGTTGCCACACCGGATCGTAATTGACCGACTTATCCTTGGTGAGCTGGAGAAGCCCGCCGCCGACGACGCGCATCTTCCAGATAGCGCGCACGCGGTTCGAGTCCATCGCATCCGCAACGATCCATTGGTTGTCGGGCGAGAAGCGAGCGGTCGACGAGCCTCCCGCTCCGACCAGCAGCGGGTTCTCCACGAAGCCACGCTTCTCGTAGAGCGTCGTCACCACTTGGCCATTGAGCGCGGATTTGATGTACAGGACAAGGCGCCCATCTCGCGACCAGTCCGGACTGGAATTGGCGCCTTGGCCGCGCGAGTATTGCTGTTTTTCCGTCCCATCCGCGACCATCTCAAATACCGTCGAATCCCCGGTGGAAGGCACCGTCACGTAAATCAATCGTGTTCCATCCGCCGACCAGCGGGGTTGAAATTCCCGCCCGCCTTCCGCACTCAGGCGCACCCGATTGTTGCCGTCGACGTCCATGACGAAAATGTGCGGCGCCTGCCCGTCCTGCAGCGAGGTGAACGCGATGCGTTTGCCGTCGGGCGACCAGGCCGGGTCG
>JAPLGX010000269.1 GCA_026389925.1 Chloroflexota bacterium | reverse complement strand
ATCCTGGATGAGCGCGCGGCGCAGGCTGTCGAACTCGGCCCGCGCTTCGGCCGCGAGGCCAAGATCCCACAGCGCGCGGCCGCGCACGAAGCGCGGATCGGCGGCGAGCATCGCACGCACATCGCTCGCCGGCTCGGGCGTGGGCGGCGTGAAGTCCGCCAGCACCCAGGTTTCCGCCTCGCGCGCCTCGGCCGGGAGGTCAAACGTGAAGTTGGGAGCGGCGCCCCCGGTGAAGGGCGCGCGTCCCGCCAGCATGTCTTCGGCGCGCACCGAGTAGTAGCCAGTGGGATCGGCCGCGGCCGCCGCGCTCCAGGCAGCCTGCGCCCCCGCCGTGTCGCCGCGCGCCGCGCGCGCCTTGCCCACCCAGAACCAGGCACGCGACAGCAGCACAGGATCGGTCGAGCCGGTCAGCACGCCGAATTGCGTCTCGGCCGAGGTGCTGTCGCCCGTGCGGTAGAAGGCTACGCCCGCCTGGTGCGCGCATTCTGGACCGTCCTCGGCCGTCGGGTAATCGCGCGCGCATTGCTGCCACAAAGTGGCGGCGGTCGGCAGTTCTCCAGCTCGTTCGGCCAGGCGCGCGGCGGTGAAGAGCGCCTCCGCGGCGCGTGGGTGCGCGGGCAATGCGGCAACGAAGTCACGGTAGGCCTGCAGCGCGCCTGGATAGTCCTCGCCGCCGGCGATGAGATCGGCCTTGGCGAACCAGGCATCCGCAACGAGTGCCGAGGCTGGATCGGCCGCACGGATGGCGCGCTCAAGATCGGCCAGCCCGTCGCTCGTGTTGCCCAGCGCGGCATAGGTCAGCCCGCGGAAGTACAGCGCCTGAGCCACATTGCTGGGCGTGCCCGAGAGATACTGGTTGAAAGCCGCGCGCGCCGGTTCGTATTGCTCGGCATAGTAGTCAACAATGCCGCGCTGCAGCGGGTCGACCGCGATACCGGCATCCACCAGCCGGACGAGCGCGGAATACGCATACGAAGTCGAGGGGTAGTTGGCCACCGCGTGAACGAAACGCGTGTATCCATCGTGCGCGGGGCCCTTCACCAGGAGCAGCGAGCCGCTCTTGTAGTCGAGCCGCGCCCGCGCGCCGTCGCTCGAAACGCCCGCCGCCACCTGGTCGTAGAGGGCAAGGGCCGCGTCGAGCGAGCCGGCCTTCTCGAGTGCATCGGCCTCGGCTTCCACCAGATACAGCGCGTCGCCGGCGCGCGGCGCGCTCACCGCCGCAGCGAAGGCCTGCGCGGCCGGCCCGGGCTGGTCCGATTCGTAAAGCGCTTGGCCAATGCGTTCCTGGGCGTACGAGTCGAGCTCGCCGGGGCGTGCGAGCAGAAAGACCTGGTATGCCGCGACCGCCGCCGGCCAATCGGCCATCGCGGCGGCCGACTCGCCCAGCAGGAATTGCGCCTCGCCTGCCGCGGGGCTCTCGGGATAAGAGGCAAGCAGCGAGCTGAGTGTCGTGGATGAAGCGTGCGTGATCGGCGGCCTCGAGGGGCGGCATCGCGGTGGGGGCGGGGGTCGGCGTGGGTTCGGGCGGGACGAGCGTTGGCGCGGCGAAGCTCGCGGCGGGCGCCGTCGCAGTGGCCGCGCCCCTCGCCGCGAGAGGCAAATTGCAGCCCGCCGCGAGGCTCGCGGCAAGTCCCGCGGCGAGCAGCCAGTTCATGCGCGACGGAGAAGTGCAGGCGATTCGCCGCACGAGGCTCGTCAGCTTTTTGACAAACATACCTGCGCATGTTACCATACTCCTCGTGTGCGCTCTCGCGAGGAGAGCGTTTTTTCTGCGTGGATGCGGGCCGATCGGGGCCCCGGACGGTGAGGGAATGCGAACGCTGGAGTGGCAGGCCGAGCGCGGCGCGTTGCGCCTGATCGATCAACGGGCATTGCCGGCCGAGCTGCGCTTTGTCGAGCTGACTTCGGCGGACGAGGTGGCGCAGGCCATTCGCGAGATGACCGTGCGCGGCGCGCCGGCCATCGGCGTGGCGGCCGCCTTCGGCCTGGCCCTCGCCGCGCAGCACAGCCGTGCGAAATCCACCCCCAAACTCCTGAGCGATCTCCAGTCCGCCGCCGCCCTCTTGCGTGCGGCGCGTCCGACCGCAGTGAATCTCGGGTGGGCCATCGACCGCACGCTGCACGTCGCACGCGAGGCCGCCTCGCGCACACCCGATGAGGTGCGCCGGCGAGTTCTCGAAGAGGCCCAGCGCCTGGCCGATGAGGACGTGGCCACCAACCGCCGCCTGTCCGCCTACGGGGCCGACCTCGTCCGCGATGGCGACACGATCATCCATCACTGCAACACCGGCGCGCTCGCCGTTGTGGATTATGGCACCGCGCTCGGGGTGATCCGCGCCGCACACGAGCAAGGCAAGCGCGTGCATGTGCTGGTGGATGAGACCCGGCCGCGCCTGCAAGGCGCGCGTCTGACCGCGTGGGAACTCGGCGAGCTGGGCATCCCCTATGAGATCATCGCCGACGGCGCGGCCGGCCACTTCCTGCACCGTGGCGAGGTGCAGCTCGTGCTGGTCGGCGGCGATCGCGTGGCGGCCAATGGCGACGTGGCTAACAAGATCGGCACCTACATGCTGGCCTTGGCCGCCCAGGCCAACCGCATTCCCTTCTATTGTGTTGTCCCCCTCTCGACGATCGACCGCTCCTGCTCCGACGGGTCGGCCATTCCCATCGAAGAACGCGACCCGCGCGAAGTGCTTGAGCTAGAGGTGAACGGTCAGCGCGTGACGCCCCGCGGGGCGAAGGCGCGCAACCCGGCCTTCGACGTGACGCCGAATGAGCTGGTCACAGCCTGGGTGACCGAACGGGGGATCGTGCGCGCGCCCTTCGCGGCCAACTTGGCGCGCCTGGTCGGCCAAGGAGAACCCGCATGAACCTGGTGATCACCGGTTCGGTCGCCTACGACTACCTGATGACGTTCCCAGGTCTCTTTCGGGATCAAATCCTGCCCGACCAGCTCGGGTCGCTCAGTCTGTCGTTTCTGGTCGACGGGCTGGTGCGTCACCGCGGCGGGATTGCCACCAACATCGCCTACACGCTGGCCCTGCTCGGCGAACGCCCAAGGGTGATGGCCACGGTGGGTCAGGATTTCGGCGACTATCGCACATGGCTGGAGGCCAAAGGCGTCGACACCTCGGCCATCCGCGAAATCCCGGACCTCTACACAGCCTCTTTCTTCGCGACGACCGACCGCTCGAACTCGCAAATCGCTTCGTTTTACGCGGGGGCAATGGCGCGCGCAGCCGACCTTTCGCTCCATGCGCTGCGCCCGCAGCCGGAGCTGGTGGTCGTTTCACCCAACGATCCGGGCGCGATGCACAAGTATCTGGACGAAGCCGCCGCGCTGGGCGTGCCCGTTTTCTACGACCCGAGCCAGCAGGTGGCGCGGGTGGATGGCGCGGAGCTCGCTCATGGGCTGGCGCACTGCGCCGCGCTCATCTGCAACGAATACGAGTACGGCTTGATACAGAAAAAGACCGGGCTCTCGCATGCCGACATCACCCGCCAGGTGCGCCTGGTGGTGGTGACCCTCGGCCGAGAGGGCTCGCGCATCCAGTCCGAGGGCCGCACGCTGCATATCCCGGCCGTGCCGCAGGAGCGCATCGTCGATCCCACCGGCGTGGGGGATGCCTTCCGCGGCGGGTTCCTCAAGGGCTACCTGCGCGGGCTCGATTACGAACGCTGCGGGCGGCTGGGGTCGCTGGCGGCCACCTACTGTCTTGAGGAGCAGGGCACCCAGAACCATCACTTCACCCACGCCGCGTTTCTCGCGCGCTACGAGGCGAACTTCGGCGCGGACGACAAGGTGCGCGAGATACTCGCGGGGTAGAGGCGAAGTAGAATCTATGGTCTCGCCGCGCGTGCACCCGGCGGCGCCGAAGGAGACGGCATGACCCACGACCACGACATCAAGAATCCGAAGCTGGCGGAGGGCGGGCGGCTGCGCATGGGCTGGGCCGAGCAGGAGATGCCCGTGCTGCGCCTGATCCGGGAGCGCTTCCGCAGCGAGCGGCCGCTTGCGGACCTGCGCGTCTCAGCCTGTCTGCACGTGACGGCTGAAACCGCCAACCTGATGCATACACTGCAGCTCGGCGGCGCAGACGTGGTGCTGGCGGCCTCCAACCCGCTCTCCACTCAGGATGACGTGGCGGCGACCCTCGTCTCGCACCTTGAGATCCCGGTCTATGCCATCAAGGGCGAAGACAACACCACCTACTACCAGCACCTGCGTGCGGCGCTCGATCACCACCCGCACATCACTATGGACGACGGAGCGGACCTGGTCTCTACGCTGCACAAGGAGCGCGTGCCGCAGCTGCCCGAGGTCGTGGGCGGCACGGAAGAGACCACCACCGGCGTCATCCGCCTGCGGGCGATGGCCGCCGACGGCGCGCTCAAGTTCCCGATCATCGCGGTCAACGACTCGATGACTAAGCACCTCTTCGACAACCGCTACGGCACCGGCCAATCCACCCTCGACGGCATCGTGCGCGCGACCAATGTG